>JAPXND010000084.1:0-11494 GCA_033808695.1 Armatimonadota bacterium | reverse complement strand
TTTCATTTTGGTTAACCTTTTCCCGCTCTTTTCCCTCCTTCATTGTGTAACCTATCTTTGTTTAATGTACACATAATCTTCCATATTCTATTGACATTCACGCAAAACAAGAGTATATTTATATAAGAATAAATATTCTAATCTTAAATAAATAGAGGTGTATTGTCATGGAATTATTCCTGTTGCTTTTAGGATTTTTAGCTGCTGGCAACTCTCAATACTATATCAATCTTGGTCCCGTTAACTCCGGCTATGGCTTAACCGTCAGCAATTTGGGTGATGGGAAAAATATCCCAGCTGTTTTAGGCGGAAGAAAATGCCGCATCACCGATAAAAAAGCAAATGCATCTATGCTCTATGTCAATGTAGATGAAAAATACAAGCATGATGAAGAAGTATATGTTACCATTGAATACTTTGATCAGCTTGGACTGATTGAGCTGCATTATGACTCCGGTGTTGGTTCGGCATATCGCAAGTCTTTAAGCGAATGCACCCAAACCAATTCCGGCGAATGGAAGACAGCCACATTTACACTCAGACAGCCGGATTTCAAAAACCGGCAGAATGGAGATAATGATTTTCGTATATACAGCAAAGGAGATCTTGCTGTCTCGAAAATATCTATTAGTAACGACCCACCGAAAGGATATAAACCACCAATGGATCCAAATGTAGAATTTGCAAAAAGAAAACCCACTCAGGTTCCCGCGGGAATGGATGTTATTCAGCAATGGCAGGTTCATGAACCGCTGGATGAAAGCTTGCTGCAAGACTCACCATACGAAGTCTGCAAAAAAATTGGTATTACAAGCCTTCAAAGCTATGTTGGCTGGGCTCAGCTTGAACCGGAAAAAGGCAAAATTACTTATGAAACTTATGACCCTGTTGTAGCTCAAATAAAGAAACACAACCTCAAATGGCTTCCGTTTATAATTACAGGCCCGTATATTGCCACACCCAAGTGGTTTAGGGAGGAGTATGGGGTAGATGCCGTCTGCCTTGAACATAATACCCCTATAAGAATACAGTCCATATGGAATCCGCATTTAGAAGATGGTGTAAAGCGTTTCTTGCAGTTATTTAAGGATCACTACGACTCATCTGTAATAGAGGCTCTTAATCTGGGCATCTCCGGAAATTGGGGCGAATCTCTGTTTCCCGCAGGCGGCGGATTTGACATGCAGGGAGTTCATACCCATGCAGGCTGGTGGTGTGGAGACAAATACGCCAAAGAAGACTTCCGCCGATGGCTTAAGGCAAAGTTCAATGATATCGCCGATTTAAATGCATCGTGGAATACCAAATACTCAAGCTTTGATGAAATTGAGCCGTTCCTGCCAGACAATTCTCCTTCAAGACGTGCGTCAGTAGATATGGGGAATTGGTATACTCAATCCATGACCGATTATGCAGAGCTGTGGGTGAAAACAGCAAGAGATCTTTATCCAGATCTGCCTATTTATCTATGCACTGGTGGAGAAGGCGCAATTGAGCTTGGCGCTGATTTTGCTGCACAATCAAAAATGTGCGCCAAATATAATGCAGGTATTAGGATAACTAATATGGATGATAATATGCTTAGTGGTTTTGCCATTACTCGCATGGTATCTTCTGCATCGCGTCTTTATGGCGGATATTATACAACCGAACCCGGCGGAGATAATACGCCTAAGGGCATAGCCGGCAGAATATTCGACATTGTGTCCGGTGGAGGAAGAGGCGTTTACTTTAAAGGATTGATTCAGAACCCCGATAATGCAACTCACAATGCTATTGTATTTGGTGATTTCGCCAAATATATGATTCCTAATAAACCAAATCTTCCTGTGGCTGTTGTAATGTCAAATTCCGCAATTACATTAAACAATACCGTATTAAGCCAGTTTTTGAATAGAACAGCAAAGCTTCGCGACTCATTAGATTTTGAGTTCATTGATGAAAACATGATTGCAGATGGACTTCTCAATAATTTCAAAGCGCTTGTAATGCTGTCGGGAGATACTCTGGAACAGTCATCGATTGATAAAATCAAGGATTGGGTTGAATCCGGGGGCATATTTATAACATGCAAAGAATCATTCCCGTTAAAATCGGTAGAAGGCAATCCAGCTCAATGGCTTGGTGAATTAAGCAGCGAAAGAATCCCGTTGGATGTTAAATATAATGAAGGAACTTTTAAAGGCATTCATGTTAATATCGGCAGCAGCGGTGATGATTCGTTATTAATCTCACCATGGCATGGCTCAGAGGGAGGAGCTCTGGCAGCCACAAGGAATAATCCTGATCCTTCATACCGGTGGACTATGAGCGAATCAACTATTGCGCTTCCTGCGCCAAGTCAAAAACCACTTGTATTAAGAATCTTACTGACTGTCCCTGAGGCAAATGCAGATAATGCAGCTATTTATGCTGACAATATAAAGCTTGCAGATTTAAAAGCAAATCCAATAAGAAAGTGGATAGAAATTGCCGTACCTAACAATGCTGTAAAACCTACCAATATTCTGGAACTGACTTTTAAGAGCGATACCATGGTTCCAAATGCATCAGACCCGCGTGAATTAGGCATACAGGTTTATGCAATCCAGTTATATACTAAAGGCGCTAAAGAAAAAGAGCTTGTGCCGGCGGATGTTCTATCACCTAATGTTTCGGTAGATGAATCTAAGATATACCAGATGATTGCCCGCAAAACAGGCAGCGGTTACACTGTAATTTGGCCGGAAAGCTGGGATACATATGTTCATTTCCTTAACACTGTTCTTCATACGGAAAAAGCGCCGTGGAAACAAATAGCGGAACCCTTAGATTGCAAATATGACAACGTTCTCGCATGCCGAGTAGGAAATTCCGTATACTATCTTAACAATGGTGATTCGGCTGTTACACGAAAAGATATCAATGGCAAAAATATAAGCATAGAACCAAGAACGCTGATTTCCGTTGAATCAATTAAAAAATAGCGATATTGTTCTAACGCAAATAAGTGAGTAAACATATGCAAATTGAAGAAAAAGTGAGCAAATTTAATCAGGGATTTGTTAAACTTAAAGATGAAATAGCAAAAAATATCGTGGGTCAGAGCGAAGTTGTAGATGGTGTTATAATCTGCCTTATAGCAAATGGTCATGCACTGCTGGAGGGTGTGCCGGGGTTAGGTAAAACTCTTCTGGTGCGCACCTTGTCTGAAGCTGCCGATCTAGATTTCAATCGCATTCAGTTTACGCCCGATCTTATGCCAGCAGATATTGTTGGAACAAACATCATAGCTGAATCCGAAACCGGTAAGCGCGATTTCAAATTTCAACATGGTCCTATTTTTGCAAACATCATTTTAGCTGATGAAATCAATCGTGCAACTCCAAAAACTCAATCGGCGCTTCTGGAAGCCATGCAGGAACGATCGGTAACGGTTGCCGGTACAATACGGAAGCTTCAAGAACCTTTTATTGTAATGGCAACTCAAAATCCGCTTGAAATGGAAGGCACCTATCCGCTTCCGGAAGCCCAGCTCGATAGATTTATGTTCAAGCTGAAGGTGGATTTCCCAAGCATTGATGAACTGTCTGTTATTGTAGATCGAACTACAACAAATGAAAAAACTGCCATAAACAAAATAATCGATGCCGAAGAAATAATTGAAATGCGTGATCTTGCAAAGGATGTACCTATTGCACCTCATGTAAAGGAGTATGCCCTTAAAACTGTATTAGCTACACATCCTTCAGGCGATTATGCCTCGGATATGACAAATCGATATGTCAGATACGGTGCAAGTCCAAGAGGTGCGCAGTCAATCATATTAGGCGCCAAGGTAAAAGCGCTGCTCGATGGTCGATTCAATGTGTCATTCGATGACATCATCAATATTGCAAAACCTGCTTTGCGGCATAGAATTATTCTAAACTTTGAAGGTGAAGCTGAGCAGATTGGCGCCGATGCGATAATTGATGACATAATAGCTAAACATGCGGTGAAAGATACCATCTCTGTGTAGCTCTATATCTTAAGATTGTTTTACGTACATGCCATTCTTGCTATATCAGGATGGCATGTGTTGTAAATAAACTCCATATCCTAAAACCATTTATACACTCCTCACTCTTAATTAAATGCTTTGAAAATCAAAATCCATTAATTAATTCATTATTATGAAGGGAAACTATTCCTATTCGCTTAATAATTGAACATATACTTAATTAGAATTTTAATAAATAGGAAGCTGAAATGATAAGAGATAAAACAATGCACCTTATAGGGAGTGCACACTTAGATCCTGTATGGCTATGGAGATGGCAGGAAGGCTATGAAGCTGCACGCGCAACCTTCGAATCTGCACTGGACCGTATGGATGAGAATCCTGATTTCATTTTTACATCAAGTCAGGCTGCCGTATACAAATGGATTGCACAAGGCGATCCTGCTCTCCTTGAAAGAATAAAGAAACGAGTTGAGGAGGGCAGATGGCATATTGTTGGCGGTTGGTGGATGCAGACTGATTGTAACATTCCGTCAGGGGAATCTTTTGTGCGCCAGGGACTTCTTGGGCAGTTGTTCTTTATGGAAAATCTTGGAGTGATGGCAAAGGTTGGCTACAACGTAGACAGCTTTGGACACAACCTTATGCTTCCCCAAATCCTTAAAAAGTGCGGAATGGATTCTTACGTATTTATGCGTCCCGGCCCGCACGAAAACCCTGATATACCCGAGATGCTCTTCTGGTGGAAAAGCCCGGATGGCTCAAGAATTCTCACTTTCAAAATACCGGAAACATACACCGCATGGGGAGATTCCTTTGAAGAGCTTATAAGAAAAAATGCAGGGTTTACTAATAAATATCCTCATATAATGCAGTTCTACGGTGTTGGAAATCATGGCGGCGGTCCTACAAAAGATAATCTTGAAAGAATATCTAAGCTGCAAAACAATGAATACCTTCCGAATCTTCAATACAGCTCCCCCAATATTTTCTTTGATGCTCTCAAAAGCAGAAATGATGATTACCCAGTTTGGAATGATGACTTGCAGCATCATGCAAGCGGCTGTTATGCTGTGCATTCAGAAATTAAAAAGAATAATCGCAAATTAGAATCTAAACTTGCTGCTGCCGAACTCCTTTCGGTATATGCTAATATCAACTCAGGCTTCACATATCCCAAAGCCGACCTGACCCGTGCTTGGGAAGGTGTTTTATTCAACCAGTTCCATGACATAATGGCGGGGACATCAATCATAGAAGCATACGATGATGCAGCGCATCTTCATGGAATGGCGTTCCAATTTGCTGAAGAAGCAATTACATTTTCAGCGGGAGCAATTTCATCCGGATTAAACACCCTTGGTGATGCTGAACCTATAGTTGTATTCAACCCAACGGCAATAGAAAGAGATGGCTATTGCGAATTTGAGCTCCATAATTCCAGTAAACATATGCGCATTGTAGATGACAGCGGAAATTCGGTTCCATGTCAGGTGCTTTCACCTTCTGCTGCAGCAAAACCGGGCAGGCGTGCAAAACTCATATTTCCAGCAAGTATTCCGTCAGCCGGATACAGAATGTATCGTGCATTTAAAGAAGAAGATAACACGGTTTCATCTCTCAGCTATGGTTCGCAAAGTATAGAAAATGAGTATCTTGCATTTTCATTAGATGATGATACGGGTATGCCATATTCAATATATGATAAACAAAGCAATTTAGAGTTTATTAAGCAGGCTTGCTATGCCAAAGCAGTTGCCGATGATAGTGATACATGGAGCCATAATGTTTTCAAATTTAACAATGTTATAGGCAAATTTGAAGCGGAAAGCATTCAATTGATTGAAGAAGGACCGGTGCGTGCAGCATTACGAACAACTTCACGGTATAATAATTCCACACTTGTTCAGGAATATCGTCTCTATGCCGATGCTGATTATATAGAATGCTATTGTGAAGTTGATTGGCATGAGGAGCACACAATGTTGAAGCTTGTCTTTAACACCACTGTGGATGATGGCGCTGCTGCTTATGAGATTCCATATGGACATATAATACGACCGGCAAACGGAGAGGAAGAACCGGGATTATCATGGATAGATCTCAGTAATGAGCAAAAAGGTCTTTGTATTATTAATGATGCAAAATACAGCTATGATGTAAACAAAAATACAATTAACGTTACAGTATTAAGAAGTCCGGTTTATGCTCATCATGACCCTGACAAATTAGACGAACCGCATCGCCGATACATATATATGGATCAAGGTGTAAGCAGCTTCATCTATCGAATTGTTCCGCATAGTGGCGGATGGAGAGAAGCATATCCTCACAAGCGGGCAATTTCACTTAATTCACCGCTTATAGGAATAAATGTACCGCGGCATACGGGCACAGCTCCTTCATGCGGCTCATTCATTAGCACCGATGCAGACAATGTAATCATATCTGCAGTAAAACAAGCGGAATCTAATGAAAACATCATTGTAAGATGCTTTGAAACTAACGGCGCACAAAGTGATTGTTCATTCTCTATACCATCATTAAATCTCAGTTGGAAAACGTCAATCAACCCATATGAAATTAAAACGTTCATGATAGATCAAAATAGAGTGTATGAAACCGATATGTTGGAAAGGATAATATCCGATGTCCTGTAATTACTTGCTCGGATATGATATCGGTGGAACCAAAACCGCTATAGTATTGGGCAAATATGATGATAATATAGAAATATTGTCAAGAATTCAGTTTCCCACAGGCGCTGAGAATTCGCCGCAATATACGCTTGACCTGCTGGAGAACAAAACCAACGAAATTGTTTATAATGCAGGATTATCTATAAATGATATACTAAGTATAGGCATTAGCTGCGGAGGTCCCCTTGACAGCCGCAGAGGTGTAATATTAGGACCGCCTAACCTGCCGGGCTGGGATGAAATACATATTACAGAATATTTCACCAATAAATTCAAAGTCCCGGTATATCTGCAAAATGATGCAAATGCCTGTGCACTTGCGGAACATAAATGGGGTGCAGGCTGTGGAACATCAAATATGATCTTCCTAACATTTGGCACGGGGATAGGCGCCGGCTTGATTCTTAATGGCAGTTTATATGCTGGCACAAATGATATGGCGGGTGAAGCAGGTCATATTCGTCTGGCAGAATCTGGTCCTATGGGGTATGGGAAACACGGATCTTTTGAAGGCTTTTGCAGTGGTTCCGGAATTGCTAACGAAGCAAAAAAAAGAATCCGTAAAGAATTGCAATTAGCGCGGGGTGTCAATTTTCATCCGGAAACTGAAAATTTGGATCATATAGATGCTCATTCCGTTGCTGTTGCCGCTAGAAACGGTGATCCTATCGCCATTGCGGTTTACGATCAAACTGCCGAATATCTGGGACGCGGCTTGTCCATCCTCATCGATATTCTCAACCCTGAATTAATCGTTATTGGAAGTATTTTTGTTCGCGCTCATGACTTGCTCTGGGAGCGTGCAAAACTATTCATAGAGCAAGAAGCTTTATCGATAAGCTCAAATATGTGCAGGGTGGTTCCTGCAGCGCTCGGAGAGGTCCTCGGCGACTATGCCGCACTCTCAGTTGGAGCTGCTGTTTTAAATCAAACATAGCATGTATAAGTGCGAAAATCGCGCTGTACACTCATAAAAAGGGAGAATATGCATGGACTACCGTTATGCTGAATTATCAGATTTACAGGAAGCCTCTGCAAGATATATTCAAAAAGAGGGGCTGAGAAGAAGAGGCTATGGAGTAATAGTCTTTGGCGTCTTAGCTTTATTCATTGGATTTGACAGACCTGATAATATTTTCAGTTTAGGTCTTATTTTAATAGGTGTTTTTCTAATTATAGAAGGAATTTGGGGCATATTGAAACCATCTCCAAGTGCAATTCTGGTGCATAGCATTGCATTAGGTTTAGTTGGTGTTTGGAATATTCTTATAGTTCTATTGTTTATAAACAGCATGTTAATTTTGTTGCTGGGTGTTATACAGCTGAAATGGGCTTATAATTATTATAAAGAGTATCATTATTCTGACAGCCTGGTAACTGATATTTCTCAAAATGAGTATATACAAACGGCAAATGAAATGATTAATGATATCAATTCGATGGATATACAGGTTTCGAATGATCTTATTGAGCTCAAGCATCAATCAACAATTATACGAATTTTAATGATGCCCTATATAGCAATTCTATTAATAAACAAAACAGAAGAAGTTGCAGCCTTATCAAAAAGTGATTTCCAACTGACAATGATTCCCGATGAAAACAATCCTAATATTGCAATAGTTGCAAGTCCTATATTCAAAAATAGATTTACAATAGAAATGGAATACTATAATCGATACCTATTCTGGAAAGGGATAGATATTAGTTAAATAAATATTTTAGTTATGTAACTAAACATAGAAGGAGAAAATAATGAACTTTTTATTAAGAAATACTGCAGCTGTAATAGGATTATTATTAGTATTTTCCTATGCAATATATGCAAAAACAGAGAATGCTGCAGTTCTAAATTCAAATCTGCCGGGCAATGACCCATCACTATCGGCTATTCTCTCTGATACTATGAAGCAGGCAGGATACAATGTAACGGAGATAAGTGCAAGTGATTTGCAAGATAAATCGAAATTAAGCAACAAAGATTATGACCTCCTTGTTTTGCCAAATTCTGCAAATCTTCCTGCGGCGTCTATTGAACCCATAACAGCTTATCTAAAAGGCGGAGGGAATATAATTGCATTAGAAACGCCTATGTGGCAAAATGCATATGTAAAAATTGATAATAAGTGGACGACAATAGAGCAGTATCAAATAGAAAGCGCTTCAACACCTGTTGAGAATGAGCTTTTCCAATTTACGCCGGAAAGCTTGAATTTATGGGAAAGAGGCGCTTTTGATATGAAAATCCCTACCAAAATAGAAGCGTCATCAGAATCATCAGTTGTTGGCAGTAAATCACTCCATGTTGTTATACCCAAACATGATGGATGGGATAATCTCAGGTCGCCGAAATTGACCAAACCATTTGCAGATGATGAAACATTAACCGTTGTCGTTGCTAAAGGTGATAGTAATACACGTGTATTATCCATTGAATGGGAAGAAAGAGACAATTCCAGATGGATAGCTGTAGTCAGTCTTTCTGAAAAATGGAAGAAGTATATACTGCGTCCAGAAGATTTTCGATATTGGAAAAGCAATCCTGAAAGAGGGAGAGGAAACGATAAATTCAACCCCCAAAATGCAGTGAATATCGCAGTTGGAGTGTCTTTTAGTCATACAGGTTTTACAACAGGGAGACATGAATATTGGGTATCATCTATAGGAACTGCACGGATGGATGATGAGATTGCAAAATATATGACAGCTGTGGATCTTCCGGCAATGGATACACTTGCGCCAGCATATAAATTCTTTGATTCTAATGATGTAGAGAATCTTATTGTAAGAAATGATCAATCTATTGTAGAAGCAGTTTCGCTTAACAACGTAGAAACCAAGTCATCAAGTCCGCGTCCAAAAGCCGGTGGATTTGACAAAAACCGTACATGGCGATGGATTCCTCTTGTTGATGCTTTATCACCAAAAGGAGAATGGCGCGGCGTTCCTGCCACTATGCTGATTCATACATCCGGTGATTACAAAGGTGGAATTTGGGCATCGTTTAGTATAAAAGATTCGGATTGGTATAAAAACCCTACATCTCAAAGTATTATCAGAAACATAGCTGAGAGAATGAAAAATGATTTGTATATCCTGGATGCCGGTTCTAACTTTTATACATACTTTAGTGATCAAAGAATGACACTTGGAATGAATGCAGCCAACTTAGGCGCCGAAAAAAGAACAGGCATTACGGGAAAAGTTCGTGTAATAGATAATGCATCTGGAAAACAGGTTGTAGGAAAAACATGGAGATTAGATATTGCTCCTAAGGCCGTAAAACGTGTATCGTCAACATGGAAACCATTAAAATGGACAGATAAAGGATTTACAATTGTTGCAGAATTATTAGAAAACGGCAAAGTTATTGATACAGCATCGCATGAAGCTCATGTATGGCTGCCAAAAGCAAAGAAGGAGTATATGACCGTTGAAAACGGAGATTTCATGTTGAATGGCAAACGCTGGCGTGCAAATGGAGTAAACTATATGCCGTCTTCTGGTATTGCGATGGAAGATGGTGATTATTTTGAACATTGGATAGGTTCTAGAGCATATGATCCGGAAGTAATTGAGCGAGACATTAGAATTATGAAGGATATGGGGCTCAATTCGGTGAGTATATTCATATATCATCAATCGATGAAGGCGCAGAATCTTCTTGATATCCTTCGACGGCTTGAAATTCATGGAATGAAAGTAAATCTATCTATGAGACCTGGTACACCTATGAACTTCCTTTGGCCGGAGATGAAAGAAATAATTGAATACTACAGACTAAAGGATAACGATACAGTATTTGCTTATGATCTTGCATGGGAACCATGGCATGGCAGTCATGACGCTAGAACAGTTTGGGACGGTGAATGGGAGAAATGGGTAATAGAAAGATACGGCAGTATAGAAAATGCTGAACGCGATTGGAAATACAAGATTCCACGCGATAAGTCTGGTAAAGTAACGAATCCATCACATGAACATTTCCTTAATGGAGAATGGTATAAAATGATAGCTGCATACAGAAGATTTCTCGATACTCTTCTGTATAAAAAATATAATGCTGCCAGAACGCTTGTAAAGAGTATTGATCCTAACCATATGGTGAGCTTTAGAATGTCAGAAGCCGGAAATCCCACTTTGCGTGCAAGTGATTCAATCCCATACGATTTTCCATATCTTGCAACTGCGGTGGATATTCTTGAACCTGAAGGATATGGCCGAATAGGTGAATGGGAGAATGTACGCCCCGGTATATTTCAATATGAGTATGGAAGATGGGCAGCGCCATCAAAGCCATTTGTGTGGTCCGAAGCGGGATACAGCGCATGGGATAAAAGTATATTGAAATCGTCGGATTCAAATTTGCAATATCAGGGTGAATACTTAAAAAGATTCTATGATATGCTTATTCAGAGTGGTGCAGATGGCATATACTTCTGGTGGTACCCTGGAGGATTCAGGTATGGTGAGAATTCTGATTATGGCATAATCAATCCTGACGGAACAGATCGGCCATCAACAAAAACAATCAGAGAAAACGGATTGGCATTCATAAATGGTCCTGATGCCAAACCAAACGACAGCTATTTCATAATGGATAGAGATAAATATCCGATAGGCTTCGCCGGTGTTTATTATGAGATAGAAGATGATTATTGGCTTGCAAGAGAACAAGGGAAAACTCCGGGATTAAAAACTGAAGGAACCGGAACAACATCTGCTGATGTGCCATTAATATCGGTGGGAAATTCTGTATACAGCGGTTCCACTCCGTTGAAATATCTTGACAGCGCTATAGACAAGGTAGAGC
>JAPXND010000083.1:0-11620 GCA_033808695.1 Armatimonadota bacterium | reverse complement strand
TGAGCGGCACATTCCTCGATACAAACAGCAAGCTCATCAAATGCGGCTTGTCCGTCAAGAGTATCTTTCCATGAATCGTTTGCGTGTAAATATGGTGCGTGTGCGTTTTCTATTTGCAAGCCTATTTTACTTGCGTATTCGGGGAAAAGCTTATAATCTTTATCAAAGTAACCCGCCCATAAAAGCATCACGCTTCTGAAGCCTGCTTCTTTTATAAGGCGCAGACGCTCCTGCGGTGGAAAATTATAGCCAAAGTAATCTACAATGGATAGGTTCATATCTCCACTCCCAACTGTTTTAATATCCCACTTACTCTATAAGTACAATCCGCTTTGCGGTTAGCCGGATTCCGCCATGACTCAGACAATGGGAAGTGAATGCCATCTTTTGCGACAGCCCCCATATCCCACAATCCATCGTTTCCTTGATTATTTATAAGCCACTCGGCAACAAATTTCAGTTCATTGGCAGCACCCGCATAGCTAGTTAGAAACTCTATTGCCGCTAAATAGTGATTCGCTTGCTTCAAATGGACTCTGGAGGACATTACATTTGCCAGAATGCCGGACAATTTCCATGCTCTGTTATTCCATCTAAGTTCGCCCTCATATGTTTTAAGCTTCGGATTATCGGCTCTAACTGCATCAATAAATTCCTGCAGAGAGCTGTGTTTTATTGTGCCTACATCCATATTCTCGTTTACATCACGCATTATCTTGACTGTTTTAGGATTGGCGTAAATGTGGTCAACACCATCCATAAACAGCAGATTAGATGTAGTTGGACGCTCGTTCTCGCAGTCGGAAATAAGCTTGCTCATCTCCTGGCGGGACAGCTCTACATCAAATTCATCTTGCGGCGCCGATAAAGTGCCTCTCATGCAGTAGAAGAAGTTGCTGTATGCATTGTTATCAGGCATTTTTATGCACAACACTTCCGTGCCGTCAGCGCCCTTCCATGTAAACTCCGAATCTACCTGGTCTGTTGTAATCCCACGGAACAATACAACAGAATCAATTCCGAACCCCTGCATAAGCTGTGGAAGTTGAGATATATGACCAAATGCATCAGGTACATAACCCACACGCATCCAGTTACCCCATTCCTGCCCCATCTTATATCCCAGCATCAGGTTTCGAATCATGCCCTCACCGCTGATAAGAAACTCGTCCGGCTGATTATACCAAGGACCTATCAATATCTTGTTTTCTTCAATCAGCTTCTTAAGGCGATCTTTGTTCTCCGGGCGTATTTTCAGATAATCATCCACAACAATAGTTTGCCCGTCAAATGTGAAAACCTTGTATTCGGGGTCATTTTCCAATAAGTCAAGGAGCTTGTCTGTAAGGTCAACAAGCCTCATTCTAAAGTGCTGGAACGGTCGATACCATTCTCTGTCCCAATGTGTATGTGAGACAACATGCATGGTGTATTTTTGTTTCATCGATACTTCCTCTCAGTTAATAAAGAAATTACTTATTTGTTCAGGTTTATCTTACCTTTAAATACTTTTAGTGTCAAGCTATCGTATTGAAATTTTGATGATTGGCAAATATTAGGGGGAGAATGGGGGAGATATGCTGCCTTCCCACGATATTATATATTATACCCGACATTTATTCAACTTATCCCGACACAAATAATGTCGGGTTATTGCCGTTTGAGAATAATTTTCTAATTTCACACTTTGTGGAAGCTCTGAAACCCTTTTGGTTACTGCGTTTTTCCCCTTTAGCATTATTATGACATCCTCCCCTGTGGCGGAGTCTAAAATAAAACGCTGTTTTTGGCTGTTTTTACATTTATAAAACCCAGTGAAATCAAGCTTTTTTGTGATGAATCTGACAAAGAGGATCCGATCCTTTTTGTTGTAATTGTTAGGGTGGCGTCCGTTATGGCCGAATCCGGAAGTAAATGTCTGCTGACAAGTGGTAATAGCAGGACAATTCAATTATTCACCTACCCCTAACTTATCTTTTTGTTCCGTTTTGAGGCTACTCTTACTGATAGATTTCACATAAAAGTCACAGTCAAACAAAGAACTCGGTAAAAATCTCATCTTTAACATATCCCAAAAGATTCTTTAGCTTTCGATACATGACATCTTTTAAAACATTGATTGTTTGGTCTGCAGATTGATAAATGAATGATAATTTTTGTTCTGATAGTTTAGTTTCTTCAGGCTCTCTCAAAAATAATCCGGCCGAAACAAAAGAAATAACACAATTTTTAATATCATTTTGCTCATAAGCATGCTCTTCCCCTAACTTATCAACAATATCACCTAACAAGATGTTTTGAAATACCGACTTGTTTTCTGATAGGTAATTTGCCAAATTAATAACAACTTCATAACTCGGCAAGCGTAACGCAGGAGCGCCTTTTGCAAGCAATAGCTTGTAATTTTCATAGGAATGAATTTCGACCAAGTCAGTCAAAGGCTCAACATCGCTAAACCCTTTGATTGATAAATTATGATAAAGCAAACGATAATCACTCGGGGGATTGTAAACGAGTTTAATAAGGCTTCCCCTCGATACATAACGGATGAAATCAACAAATTTTACGAATCCAAGAGCTGTATAGTTAAAGTCTTTTATTCGATAGGACAATGCTTGGCTAAAAATAGAAATGTTAAGCCCAACCGTTTTCACCAATAACGAAGCCTCATTACAATTAGCCAAAAAATTCAATATTTGAGTACCCTGCTTAATTGCGTCTTCACCTTTTACATCTATCGGTTCAAATTGTTTTGCAAAAGCTTTAAGAATTGGATCTGTAAATTCGCCTACTTCTTTGGATTGACTAAATTCATCTTTAGGCTCCTCAATCCAAACAAAATCGTTACAAACAGCTTCAAATACTCGGTTCGTTTGTTTTTTGAAGGCACAACCTATTACTATTTTGCCATACTCAAGAAGTTTTTTAGCTAAAGCAGAAAAACCACCATCTCCTGAAACAATGACATAAATTTCAACCGATGGTCTAGTATAGGCAATATCTACTGCATCAATAACCAATTGTATGTCAGACGCATTTTTTTGAGGGCCTCTACCAAATCCAAACATTTGAACCGGTTCAATTCCGAGTTCAATTATGTCTCCCCTCAAAATATTTATCCTTGGGTCACTCCAATTCGCATAGGCTCTTTGAATTGCTATTCTACCGATGTCTTTTTTTAGAATCTCATTGTGAATATCTTTGAGTGATAGACTTGAGAGCATATCCGCTTTTCTGTAACCACCAATTAAATTCTCTATATCAAATAGAATCACAGTATTGAATGTTAAGAAATCCTCCTTCTGATAACGCCGAGCCATGAAGATATAACAAAAGTATTTAAACCTCAATGTTGTCGCGCTAGCCATAAATAAAATATCTGTTTTTATATTTTTTCTTCATTTTTAATCTAATTTTCACTTCAATACTAAGTACGGATTTTTATCCTTTCACGTTCTATGGTTTTAAACTAGTAATCGGCGCTATATACACACCATCTTTTCTTCTATATGCAAAGGGAGTCTTGGCACATAATACGAGCATGAACGCAGGTTTCTTCATTTTGTTTGTATCTATCTTTGAGGCCAGATCTTTCAAGTTTTTTGCGCCTTCTTCAATCAAGCTGTCTCCGCCCAATTTTATTTCAATCAGGCCATAAGAACCGTCTCTTAAGTGAATTACCGCATCGCATTCCAAGCCGTTGCTATCTCTGTACTGATAAATACTACCATTCAGGTAGTCCGCATATATTCTTAAATCACGGACACACAAATTTTCAAAAATGAGCCCCATGGTGTTTAAGTCGTTCAGCAAATCCTTTGGGCTGAGTTGCAAGGCTGCAGTAGCAATTGAAGAATCGACAAAATACCTCGCATCTGTTGTTCTAATAGCAACCTTTGACCTCAAATTCGGATTCCAAGCCGGCGAATCCTCAATAACAAAGATTTTAGTTAGTGCGTCCCTATATGAATAAAGTGTAACAGGGTCAAATGTACCGGTATGATTAGCCAATACATCTTGCCTGATAGTCTCCAGGGTTGCCCTGGTTCCGACATTCCTTGCATAGGATTTTAGGAATCTTTTTGCTTTTTCTTTATCTCTTCTCACAGAATCTACCCTGCTTATGTCTGCAGAGACAACGGCGTCAAAATAGTCTATGGCCTGAAATAGTGCCTGTTTTTCGGTTAAACCGACTGCTTTCGGCCAGCCTCCCCTGCAAATTAGGAATGCTATTTCCTCCAAATCGGTATCGCTTTTAGCGGATATTTCCTTATTTGCAAACAGGTCTCTGATTGTAACTTTGCCGTTTGAATCCTTAGACTCATACAAACTCATAGGTCTCATATAAAGTCTTGAAATCCGTCCGGTTCCGGTATGCATGGATTCATCTATTTCTGCAGGAACGGCAGAACCTGTTAAAATGAATTGGCCAAATTCATCTCTCTGATCAACCTCATATCTGACTGCATTCCATAAATTAGGAGCTATCTGCCACTCGTCTATTAGTCTCGGAGTCTCGCCTTCCAATAGTGTTCGCGGAGAAAGCTCTGCCATAGATTGATACTGCTTACTCATTTCAGGTTGATCCATTGATATGAAACTACTCGCAATCTCTTTGGCACTGGTAGTCTTGCCACACCATTTGGGTCCCTCCAATAAAACAGCACCTTTGGCTTCTAATCTATCACTCAATAATTTATCTATAATCCTTGGTAAATACTTCTTCATAAGTCTCGCCTCACTTCTAAAACAGAGAAATTATAACATGATTTCAAGTGTTTGTGCAACTTTTGTTCAAGTGTTTAAGCTTATTTATTTCAAGCATTTGTAGGGTTTTTACTCAAGCGTTTGCACTTATCAAGTCAAGTGGTAAGAAACGAGGGGAATAATGTATTGCTTAGAATCATCCTAAAAATCCGATCAAAAATCCTAAAATAACTCTAAGCAACACACCAATTTTCGAATGTCATACTTTGTGGAAGCTCTGAAATCCTGTTCGCTATTACATTTTCATCCTTTAGCATTATTATGACATCCTCCCCTGTGGTGGGTCGTATAGAGTCCGGTGGATGCCTATTTCTTGCTTGATATTTCCAATCCCAATAAGTCTGGCAATAGTTCGAGAAACTTCACTTGGTGTATAGAATTGAAGTTTGCTTTTCCCAGATTCCTAAGTGAACTTCATCATAAAGTATTCATAGGCATCGCTGATAATGTCATCATCGCTTGCAACATTGCTCCTGAAATCAATTTTCGGGTTTTCAAAAATTGCAATAAGCCCTGTAACCTTGTCAACTAAAACCTTACCTTTGTATTTGTTGGACACATATTTAAAGAAAAGCAGAACCAATACAATAGTCTTCATATCTTGATGGTTCTACTCTACCTCTTAATACATCACATGCTTCCCAAAGGGTAGAATATAACTCTAATTTCTTTACTGATTTTTTGCAAAAAACTGCAAAAATACTGAGCGCCAACCCGGAAAACCCTCTAATCCAAATACGGCGCCGATTTTACTCTTTGGTATACATAATTATAGAACTTTTCGTTCAAAACCTCTTCATGCCCAATCCTAATTTTGGGATATCTTTTATGCTCCACATACATAAAATGAGTCTCTATTGCGCAAGCATCATGATTTCTATCTACAACAAGCAAATGCCTAAGTGAGCTGTCTGGCACAGGAATATCGCACTTCTTCGGAATCGCTTCTATATACACAAGCCGCAGCAGCTCGTTTAATGGAATAACCACATCTGGTCGTGCCTTAGCCACCTTTTCAGCAAGTATCCCGTCTTGGTCAGAGAAGACCGGAACATGCTTCTCAAGCGTGTCAATTGCATCTGATAGGAAAACGCCTATAGCAACTCCCAGCCCATAAAGAAGTCCTGCCGCTACAATGGCAGTATCATCCGATGCGCCTAATCCTCTTCGCATTCTTACATACATGTATTCAAGATTTCCGGTATCCACGCCGGATTCAGCTACAATAAGCTTCTCTTCCTTGTAGTAATCTATAAGACCTTCGTGTTCACTGTGCGCTAAAATGTCGCCATCAAGCCCCATGCCATACATAACATCAGTATCTACCAAAAAGCATTTTCCGCCGCCTATAGTTATTCCGTATTTCTCTTCCATGGCAAAACGGGTTTTGGGTTCATCTCTCATTCCGCCTATGTATAACCCCTTTAGAACATCGCTTCCCGATACATTCATTCCGTTGAATATGCTGGATCCAAGCAGACCTCTGCCATCTTTGTTTGTTAGGGGGGCATTCTCATCTCCGGCAATCACCCTGTCGGCATACTCGTATATCTCATCAATCAGCGCCTGACGGTCTCTTCGTATAACCGCAGGGTCAAGGCTAAGCGCCCTCGAGATGTCGTCAATCGAAGTGTTGGGGTATTTAGTCCCCCTGAATCTCCTATGACCCTCAAATGCATGTCCCTGCACAGATTGAATGAGAATGAGTCGTTCTATGGGCCATGTGGTACGCAGCATTTCTTCGCTGTCTAACTCTCTGAAATCTTGTTGTATTATGTGGTATGGCGCCACACCTCGTCGTGTATTCATGTTTTATCTCCATTATTAGTAAAAAAGTATTTGTATATGTTCAGAATGCCAAAAATACAATCATATGTCAAGTTTTATTGTATTTGGAAAAGGAATTATCTATCTGTTATAATAAGCTAATAGAAACATGTTACATGATGTTTTTATATTAATGCAATTTGATTAAAGCAGGTTAGTGTTATGAAAAAAGCAGCGGTTATTGTAAATGCCGGAAAAGATCATGCAATTAATCTTACTCTTGACTTGATCAAATGGGCATTATTGCACAACTTAGAAATTATGCTTGAACCTTATGTGGCAGATCTTCTGAACCGATCTGAAATCGCAGCAGATGAAGCTGCATTGCAAACCTCTGATTTTGCCATAGTGCTTGGTGGCGATGGAACCCTTTTAAGAGCCAGCAGAATATTTGCCCCGCATGATATTCCCATCCTTGCTATACGTTTTGGACGATTCGGTTTTCTTACAGATATCGAGCCGGCTGATACAATCAAAGCAATAGAAGATTATACCGCAGGAAATTTTCACATTCATGAGCGTATGATGACACGCAATACTGTGACTCGTGGAAATGAGGTAATTGCAGCTGCAGATGCTCTTAATGATGCGGTAATTGGCAAAGGCCCCTTGTCTCGAATGCTTAAATTGAGTATCTTCATTTCTGATAAGTATGTTGCCACATATGATGCAGATGGACTTATTATTGCTACTCCCAACGGCTCTACGGCATATTCACTTTCTGCAGGCGGTCCGCTTGTTGCCCCAGACCTGCAGGTTCTTATAATTACACCAATTTGTCCGCATTCGTTAACCATGAGGCCGTTGATTATCTCGAGCCAGCAGATAGTGAATGTGAAAATCGAAGGTGGCTCTGTGGATGATATTATGCTTACGATAGATGGACAGATAGGGGTGCCGCTGCAAAATGATGATATAGTTACGATTGAAAAAAGCAGCTTTGTAACAAAGCTCATATCTGTTAATAGAATTACATTCTACGATAAACTCCAAACAAGACTAAAATGGAGTGATCGGTTTGATACATGCATGGATACTAAATGATTCATCAGTTGTATATAAGAGATTATGCAGTAATAGAGGAAGTCAACATATCGTTTGGACCCGGATTGAATCTGCTGACAGGTGAAACAGGATCTGGAAAATCAATAATTGTTGATGCAATAGGCATAGCGCTTGGCGAGCGCGCAGATTCCGACTTAGTTCGCACAGGCAAAGAGAAAGCATTTGTAGAAATAGCTATAGAAATACAAGACCAATCAAATATTAGCACGCTGCTTGAAGACGCCGGATATTCGGCGGAAGATGGAACCATTGTTATCAGCCGCGAGATAAGCAAAGCAGGCAAATCGCAATGCAGAATAAATGGACGTTTAGCTTCGGTTTCTGTTTTGAAATCTATAACAAATCATCTTGTCGATGCTCATGGTCAGCATGAACATCAATTCTTGCTGAAACCCGAAAACCATTTGCCTGTTCTGGATTTATGGTGCGGCTCTGATGTAAGTGCATTAAAAGATGAAGTCAAAATCCTGCACAGCAAATACTCTGACTTGCAGAATAAGCTTTATAACCTCAAAACAGATGAACGGGATAGAATTCGTCAAATAGATCTATACAATTTCCAAATAGAGGAGATTGATAACGCTATGCTGACTCCTGGTGAGGATGATGACCTTCAATCAGATAGAAACAGATTGATGAATGCAGAGAAGCTATATGAGGCATCATTAACAGCATTCAACCTGATTAGTGATAGAAACAGCGATATCTCTACCCTGGATACGCTTAACGATGCCTTGATTAAATGTGAGGATGTATCAGATATTGATGCATCGTTAAAACCTATAGTGGAAAATCTGCAATCAGCTTCTTACCTTATTGAGGAAGCTGCACGTGAGCTTAGAACTTATAAAGATACGGTAGAATTCAATCCCGAGAGATTAAAAGAAGTTGATGACCGCTTGGAATTAATAAGAACTCTAAAACGCAAATACGGCGATTCTATAGAAAAAATTGTTGAATATAGGGCTGAAATTTCAGAAACACTGGAAAATCTAATAAATAATGAGCAGTTTACTATTGAGCTTGAAGAAAATATAAAAAATACATTTAATGCCCTAACCGTTAAAGCAGATGAATTGACTAAACTGCGAAAAAAGGGCGCAGTGCATTTTGCTGAAAAGATTGAGCAGGAATTATCGATTTTAAGTATGCCTAATGCCAAATTTGAAATATCCTTCTCACCTCAGGATATTGATTCTACAGGCGCTGATAACGTGGAATTTATGTTCTCTTCTAATCCTGGCGAGGAAGCAAAACCAATGGCTAAAATAGCATCCGGCGGCGAAATATCAAGAGTTATGCTGGCAATTAAATCAGCTATGTCTGATGCTGACCAGATACCAACCTTGATTTTTGATGAAATCGATGTTGGTGTTGGCGGCAGAACGGCAGAAGTTATAGCGGATAAGCTTCAAAAGCTTTCTGATTCTGCCCAGGTGTTATGCATAACACATCTTCCTCAGGTTGCCTGCAGAAATGGTCATCATTTTGCCATCGAGAAAAATCTTGTAAATAACAGAACTTCTGTAACTGTTCGGCAGCTAAATAATGAAGAACGTGTTCAGGAAATATCAAGAATGCTTGGTGGAACAAATCCTACAGAAACAGCCATAAGACACGCAAAAGAGATGCTGGGATATATATAGAGGTGTCTCCATTGTTAAACATAACAGGCAGCATCCGAATTGATAAAAAAACAAAACATCTTGTACAAAGGCTGAATCCTGGTGAGATAGCCGTAATTGACCATAGGGATATTGACTCTACCAGCGCTCGAATGCTTGTTGAGCATAGACCGGCAGCTGTAATAAATGCTGATAAATCAATATCAGGACGTTATCCCAACAGCGGGCCAATGATTCTTGCCCAAGCAGGAATTCCGTTAATTGATAATGCAGGAAAAGAAATAATGCAATTGCTGCATGAAGGCGATGAAGTGCAAATCCAAAATGGTGAAATATTGCAAGATGGAAAAAAAGTGGCAGACGGTGTTATTCTGAGTATAGAAGATGTTAGAAATTTAGAAAATATAGCTCGTTCTAACCTTTCTGCTGAGCTGGAAAATTTTGTTCAGAATACAATGTATTACATCAGCCAGGAAAAGTTTCTTATTCTGGATCCTATTGAAGTGCCATATACAAGAACAGATTTTGCTGGAAGACATGCACTGATTGTTGTTAGGGGTGAGAGATACAAAGAAGATTTGATGGCGATGAAATCTTATATTCAAGATATGAAGCCCATACTTATAGGCGTAGATGGCGGCGCTGATGCATTGCTTGAATTAGGGTTGAAACCTGACATTATTGTTGGTGATATGGATTCTGTTACTGATAAGGCATTGCTGTGTGGAGCCGAAATTGTTGTACATGCTTATGGGAATGGACCGCATAATGCACCGGGTTATGAACGCGTATCCAAGCTTGGAATAGAGCCGGCTGTATTTCCACTGCAGGGAACAAGTGAAGATATGGCTATGCTGCTTGCATATGAAAAGGATGCTGAACTGATTGTAGCTGTAGGAACGCATTCAAATTTAATCGATTTTCTTGATAAAGGTCGTGCGGGTATGGCAAGCACATTCCTTACAAGACTGAAAATCGGTTCAAAGCTGGTGGATGCTAAAGGAGCAAGCAGATTATATAAGCGCACAATTTACGTTCGCGACTACTTGTTTTTATTCGCTTCGGCTGCAGTTGTTGTTTTTGTAATAGCAATGCAATCTCCGGCATTTAGAACATCATTCAGGCTTATGTTCTTGAAGATTAAATCCTTTATTGGTTTTTAGGTGTAAAATGTTAATTGATTTGAAATATCATCTTGTATCGCTTATAGCTGTATTCCTTGCACTTGCAATCGGCATAATGATTGGGAGCTCGCTTGTGTCTGGAGCATCAGCTGAGCGAAGGATAACACAAAGGTTAGAAAAAGAGTTCAGTAAGTTAAGGATGCAAAATCAACAGCAGCATGTTTCTCTGCAAAATATGCAGTCTATATTAGAAAAGCATAACAAGTTTGAATCTGTATTAATGCCTAATCTCATAAAGTCCCGCATTAAAAATTACAAAGTTGCTCTAATCCAAACCGGTGATTATAACGCTGCAACGGAAAATATTAAATCAACACTGGAATTATCCGGTGCACATGTTAGCTGTATAATAAAATTAGATAATAATATTTTTACTGAAAAAAACCATGATAACTTAAGTCAAATAGTTACATCGATTACAGGTGATACGCATGTTCCTGACCCTAAAGAGCGAATTTTGCAGATTATTTCAAATTGTGTGGTTAAAGGATCAAATGTAAATGCAATGGATGTATTGGCATCCAAAGGCATTATAAAAATGTCTGATAGTGGTGGAAGCAGAACTATTAGAGTTGTGATAATAGGCGGCAGTAAGTATGAAGATGCATATCGCGCTGATGAAATAGATGTTATCCTTATTCAAAAGTTGAAGGATGCCGGCGCTTTTAGAATTGTTGGTACAGAGCTGTTGAATGTAGAATCGTCATATATTCCTGCTTATCAATCGCAGGATATATCAACAGTAGACAACATTGATGAGCCTATGGGTTTAATATCGCTTGTTTATATTTTATCTGGCGATTCCGGTAATTTTGGCGTTAAGAAAACAGCAGATAAAGTTGCGCCGGTATATTTGGAGGAGCATGGATGGCAGCGCTGATATCTGCTATAATTCCGGCATACAATGAAGCTGATATCATTGAGGAAACGATTAAGGCTGTTCTCAAGATACCAGAAATAACCCAGCTTATAGTTGTGGATGATGCATCAACCGATGGCACATCAGAAGCTGCAGATAGGGCAGGTGCTCATCAGGTAATAAGGCTGTCAAAGAATGTAGGAAAAGGCGGCGCATTAAACAAAGGGTTTTCTTTGTCAAATGGTAGTATAATAATATTATTAGATGCTGATCTTGGCAGTACAGCAATACAG
>JAPXND010000082.1:10577-11638 GCA_033808695.1 Armatimonadota bacterium | reverse complement strand
TGACAGATGCGTATTCATAGCTTGCTCCATTCGCTTGAACACCATTGCTATCAACACTTACTAATTCTGCAGCATTTACAGAAACAATCATTAATGATATAAGTATTAAAGATAAGATTATCAATAACAAATATCTATTACGATTTGTTTTCATAACTGCCTCCTTTGTGTTTTATTTGCTGTATAATACATGAATTCCCAATTTATTTCAATACTTATTGATAGGATATTAATTTAAAAAAGCAGGGAAAGGTTTTCCTCCCCTCTCACATCACCATACATGCCGTTCGGCATACAGCGGCTCAACAGAACTTCAAGGCATGGCGCCATACCAAAAAAAGCTCCTTCCTTTATATATGTGCAGGAGCTTCTATATTCAATCTATGCTTTAGTATACCGACAGCTTCTTTGCTCTTTCAACAAACTCCTTGAATTCAGCCAAGCTCACAGAATCCGGCACAGAATGATCGGAACTTATAATATATCCGCCATCTTTTTTCATTACCGGAATAACTTTTTCCATTTCAGCCCACATCTTTTCCGGTTCTTCATACAGCACAGCATTCAATCCGCCATGGAATCCTAACTTATCACCATACTGCTCCTTAAGCCAAATAGGATCCATTCCTGCCTTCACCTCTATAGGGTTCAACATATCAACCCCTATCTCAATCAAATCAGGAATCAGAGTTCTTACATCACCGCATGAATGAAGCCTGGTATGTATACCCTTGTTGTGCGCCCAGTCCATTGCACGCTTATGCACCGGCTTTAAAAGCTCCCTATACATATTCAATGAAAAGAAAGGCTTACCTTTATAACCCATATCATCCAACCAATGAAGCTCATCAAACTCATATCCGGCGCTCCACATCATATCAAGCAAGTCTAAACTTGTGCTCAGGGTATGGTTCCATAAGTCAACAATCCATTCAGGGTCACACGCCATTGCCATAAGAGTGCGTTCGGTTCCTACCATCCATGAATGAGTAACATCAAACCCAAACCATGCAATGCCTATTATCCACGATCCATTTTTACGCCATTCTTTGTAATTTTGC
>JAPXND010000082.1:0-10567 GCA_033808695.1 Armatimonadota bacterium | reverse complement strand
TTTCCAGTCTATACGGTCCTTTGATGGCGTTATCCTTTCTTTTGTTTTCGCCCATGAATCTGCATCTTTAATTGTAAAATCCAAAAACTCCGGAACGCCTCCGGTATGGCGCCAATTTTTTAGTGTTGCGCCCCAATTGGTTTTTACAATGGTATAATCCTCTGTCTCTTCAAGGACTTCATGTGGAAATCTGGGACTATTGTCAGGCATAATGGTCTCAAACAAATCCAGCCCTAAATAATCTCTGTAGCTCACATCCCGGGGCATTCCCTCACGATGCCATCTTTCTATTGTAGTTGCCCAAGGGCCATCGGTAATAGGCGCTCTATCCGCCTCTTTATGCTCAAACATCCTCTTTACACGTTCGTAAGTGGTCATTTTATCCAAAAACACGCACCTCCTTCATGTTAATATCATAGTGTTTTGCAGAATTCATTCATCTCAAGAATTACTCAATACAGCCAGATTCAATTATAAAATCCCTAATTTCAGATTCTAAACGATCAGGATATGGAATATTCCACTTTTCACAGGCTAAGCGTGCATCTTTAGAGAATGCATCCAACTCGCTTATAAGAACCTTAGCAACGGATTTCCTATCTGCATTTAGAAAATACCTGTGCAGCTCTTTTTTCTTATTTTCATCAAACAGCTTGTGCACATTTATCGGCAGCCAATCCCAATATACATCAGGATTAAGCGCATGCAGTACTTCCATATGGCATTCGAAAAAAATATTTTGAGCATAAATGATTTTAAATGTTTGGTTTCTAAGCAGGTATTTTGGAATTATATATCCATAAACCCAAAATAATTCTATGTTATACAGCAGTTTATCTGGAGAATAACTGCTGCCCCGCGGCTGCTTTATTGTATTATTAAGCATACCTTTTTTATCAAAGAGTATCTGTTCCGGTGCTGTATTAATCAACCAATTGGCGCTGAACGCTGATTCTTTCATTATATTTATATCGTATTGGAGAAGTTCAGGGGATTTGAAAAGAATGGCATAATTTCTTACCATATCGTTGTTGCCGCGCTCAGGCCACCAAAGAATTATTTCATCGGTGATTTTTTCAAATACAGAACGTAATTCTGAATCAAACTGATCAAAATCGTCATCGTTTATAACAAACACCGGATCGACATCTGAGTAAACATCTTCCGATTTGGATTTTGCTGAGCCCGTTATCCATGCAGCGGAAACACGTTCATCTGACATAAAAATATCAACTGTTTGTTTAAATACACGGTGTAAAGATGGATGCATTGCCTGTTTAGATCACATTTTCTTATCAATTTTATCACTCATGCTTGATCTGACTGCAACAAGAACAGCATCAAAAATACCATAGATATAAGATACTATGTTAATAAAACCAAGCGTTAGAACAAGCGGATTGGTGCTTAAAATAAGGTCTTGAATGTTATCTATATTTGAATATCCACTGCTAAACCCTGCCCATACAATAATAAAAAGCATGAAAATACCAAATATTACAGCGCCTTTAATATTCTGTCCGTTGTAAAACTGACCCATTCCTGGTACCAATGAAGCAAGCAGCCATGCAATAATAGGATTCTTTTTCCGCATAGTATATTTATGCGGATTATTAATCATATCTTTAGCAATTTCTTTTTGGCGTTCATCTTCTGCAATTACAATAATCAATTTGGCATACTTATCTTCCAGCGATTCTTTGCCCGGAGCTATTTCCAGCGCCGACTTATATTCTGCCAACGCTTCATCTTTTTTGCCCAGCTCAAGCAATAGATCTGCAAGCATTTCTTTTGCAGCAACATCATCGGGAACTAGTTCCAAAACTTTTCTGCATGTGCTTTCCGCCTCTGTATATTGCTCTCTTAACCGCTGTACATTTGCAAGAGTAAGCAGCCTGTCTAATTCTTGCTTTTCCTTTGAATCAAAATTCTCTGATGCCATTTATATCACCTCAGATTTCTAATGGTGAAAGTGGTGGAGGGCTGCCTTTTTCATCCCCCGACCAATATGCCTCAAGTCTGTAAAACTCCCTTTTCTCAGGTGCAAATATATGAACTATTACATCGCCATAATCCAGCAATATCCATACTGCTTCTGTGTATCCTTCAAGCTTTTTATTTTTAATTCCGGCTTCGCCTAGCTTTTCAATCACAGCATCCGCTAGTGTCTTTATATGAGTATTTGATGTTCCGCTGGCTATGATAAATACATCAGTCATATTTGTACGGTTTGCAACATTAATCATAACCGGATCAATTGCTTTTTTATCGTCCAGCGCTGCTATTACTATAGATACTTTTTCATCTGTAGAAATTTTCTTTTTAGATACCATTATTATCCTTCAATTCTTACTCATTATAGCATATATCTTTGCCAATTATAACAGTTACATCTGCATTGGCATCGGGATTGGGTTCATCTTTCATTATGCCGACATTCAGTATAACTGCTATCTTATCCAGCTCTTTTGTTTCAGATTTATGGTTTATTACCTCACTGGAAGCATAATTGAACGAATCTGCATTGCTTATTGATGTTATTTCATAGCCCGATTGCTGTAATGCTTCAGCTGCTTCTTGGGCTGCACCGGCAATACCGCTGCCGTTCAACACTTCAATTTTGGGTAAACCAGCTATAGTTCGTGTTAAAAACAATCTTCTTATAAGATTGTAGGTTTCATCTTCATCTACAATCCAATAACTGCCGCCGTTGATATTTCTTGGCACACCCGGTAAAGTTGTCATTTCTATTTCATCTACATTTATCTTACCCGCAAATTTTGCCAAACAAAGTAAATCTTTAGATGTCATATCTGTATCTATATTATTCATCACAGATTTAATTGTCCAAGGCAGCTTTGGGATGCTTGCCGGCTCTACCATCTTTTTGGCAAGCGCTTTGATAAACTTCTGCTGGCGTTCCATACGAGTTATGTCTCCCAGTTTATCGTGTCTGAAGCGAACGTAACCCATGGCATCTTCACCATTTAATACCTGCCTGCCTTTTTTTAGATTGATATGAAGTTTTCCCCAATTATCATCATATTTCATGTTTTTTTCAACATCTATCTCTACGCCGCCTATTATATCAACTGTATCTCTAAAGCCTTCTACATTTGTTTTAATATAATAATCAGGTCTTACTCCTGTTAATTCCTCTACCACTTCTTCTGTGAGCTTCGGTCCGCCAAATACATGCGAGGCATTAATCTTAGATTCACCGTAACCAACTATATTTACCAATGTATCTCTTGGAATAGAAACAGCGGATACTTTAAGGTTTGTAAAATCTATATTGGAAAGCATTATGGTATCAGAAAGTCCATAAGGCTTCTGCTCTGTTCCACCGGTATTATCTTCTCCTATAATCAATACTTTTATTACATCTCTTCCTTCAAATGGCGGACTTGTTATTTGCTTAACAGAGGTTGAAAAATTAGAGCAGTATTTGTTTATGCCAAAGATTGCTAAAACTGCTGCTGCAATTATTATAAATATAGTAATAATCAAGCTGCGCTTGGTTATTCCTTTATTAGAAATTCTATTCATTCTTGAATGTCCTTCTTGTACAAATGATGTTTGTGAATATATTCGTTGACACTATCCGGAACTAAATATCGAATTGAGTGGGACTGCGCTACATTTTCTCTTAAACTTGTTGAAGATATGTATATAGGCTGCATAGAAAGGAAATGTATTGAATCTTTAAAATATTCCGGAATCTTATCAGGAATTGAATCGGGGCTATAACCCGAACGAGGTGCAATAATGAACTGTGTAACAGCGGGCAGTTTTTCCGCCTCATGCCATGATGCAAGGTTTAGCGCTTCATCCATACCTATAATAAAATATATTTCTGCATCATCACCATGTTGTTCTTTTATTTCTTTCAATGTATCGATTGAATATGAAAGACCGGATCTATCTATTTCAATTCTTGATATGCAGAAATGAGGATTAGAAGAAATTGATAAAAGGGTCATGGCATAGCGGTCTTCAGCATCTGAGATGTTTATTCCTGTTTTGTGCGGCGGATTTCCTGATGGAATAAACAAAACCTCATCAAGGTTGTATTCATATACGGCTCTTTCTGCCATAATAAGATGTGCCATATGCGGCGGATCAAATGTTCCGCCCATTATCCCCAAACGAGGCATAAATCGCTCCAAAACAAAAGTATTTTAATTTGCAGGATATAGTTAATTTTCACAATTATGCAGCGCCAAATTATCTCTGTGAATTACTTCATCAAAGTCTTTGTGTCCAAGAATGTCTTCTATTTCTGAGCTGTGTCTGCCTTTAATCTTGTTGATTTCATCGGCATTATAGTTTACGAATCCGCGTGCAAATTTGTTTCCATCAATATCTGTAATTGCAACCATATCACCGCATGAGAAATTCCCTGCTACATCAATAATACCTGCTGCAAGAATACTTTTCCCTTTGCCTATTATCATGGCTTTAGCGCCATCGTTTACAGCAATTTCCCCTTTTACAGGAGCGCCAAATGCAATCCATCTTTTCCGCCCGCACAAACACTCGGATGCAGGAAGAAAAGCAGTGCCAATCTGTTTGCCATACACAATATCCTGTATAACATTTTCAAGGCGCCCATGTGCAATAATCATTTTCACGCCGGAGTTCATCGAGATGTCAGCAGCAGCGATTTTCGTTCGCATTCCACCTGTTCCTGCCAATGATCCTGCTTCACCAGCTGCCGATTTTATGCGTGCATCTATTTTTGATACTTCCGGTATTAAAACTGCATCTTCATGCTTTGATGGATCAGAACTGTAAAAGCCATACACATCGGAAAGTAGAATTAGCATATCAGCCTGCAAACTTGATGCTACCAGAGCGGCAAGATTGTCATTGTCGCCTACTCGTATTTCATTCACAGCAACTGTATCGTTCTCATTTATTATTGGTATTACATCATATTGAAGCAGCATGTTCAATGTATTGCGAATGTTAAGATATCGTTTGCGGCTGCTAAAATCGTCTCTTGTTAAAAGCACCTGACCAGTAATAAGTTCATGCTTTAGGAATATATCTGAATAGATGCGCATTAACACGCTTTGACCTACTGCCGCCGCCGCCTGCTTTTCCGGAATGGTTTTAGGTTTGTCGGTAAGCTTCATCATTTCCATTCCTGCTCTTATGGCTCCTGATGTAACAATGACAACTCTTATATCATTTGATTTGATATGTGCAGCTTGAGATGCTACAGAATCGATGTATTCACGGTCAATTGCTCCGTTAGCATCTGTCAATGTGCTTGTCCCAATTTTTATAACTACAAGTTTCTTCTTCTTATTCATGTTGTATACAAAAAGATTAATATTGCAATTTGCCTTACTGCTATTTATAGCTATTCTATACTATTTTCATCGGCATAGTCAAACTCCATATCACCTATGTGCACTGTATCGCCAAATTCCACTCCCGCTTCTCTAAGGGCATCTATTACTCCCAGCCTCTCCAGCTTCCGATGAAAGCGCCTTACCGATTCCTCTGTATCAAGATATGACATTGCCGCCATGCGTTCTATTCCCTTGCCTGAAACTATATACTCTCCAAATTCATTTTTACTAATCTCAAACGCTCGTGCATCTTTCATTCCCGGTGCAATTCGCACAAATTTATCTTTTTCATCAGGTTCAGGAATTGATTTTGCAAGTTCGTGCAATTTGCTTTCCAAATGATAGATAAGCGGCTTTACACCCTCACCAGTTGCTGCAGAAATGAGAAAGCACTTATATCCTCTATCTTCAAGTGATTTTGAGATTTCGTCGGCTTTTTCACGTGCACCGGAAATATCAATCTTGTTAAGCGCCACTACCTGAGGAAGATTGGCAAGATGATTACTGTATTGCCTTAATTCGTCATTGATTACATCAAAGTCAGATGTTGGATCTCTATCGGTAAACCCTGATACATCTATAATGTGAAGCAGAAGCCTGTTGCGCTCTACATGTCTTAAAAACCTGTCCCCTAACCCGGCTCCTTCATGCGCTCCTTCAATCAATCCGGGGATGTCCGCCATTACAAATGAATGACCTTCTTCCAATCGAACAACTCCAAGGTTTGGGGTAAGTGTAGTAAACGGATAGTCGGCAATCTTTGGTTTTGCTGCAGATACTTGTGCTATTAAAGTAGATTTGCCTACATTAGGAAATCCAACTAATCCAACATCGGCAATTAGTTTAAGCTCAAGCCTTAGATTAAAGGCTTCTCCCGGTTCGCCATTCTCTGCAAATCTTGGTGTTTGGCGTGTGGAAGTTGCAAACTTGGCATTGCCTCTTCCGCCTCTTCCACCATGAGCTATTGTTGCTTTTTCACCATCTTCAATCATATCCGCCAGAAGCTCGTTAGAATCGGCATCTATCACCTGTGTTCCAACAGGAACCTTAAGCATTAGATCCGCTCCATCTTTACCGGTGCAGTTGTTGCTGCCGCCATCTCCCCCCCTTGCCGCTTTGTAATCGCGTTTGTATCGAAAATCAATCAGGGTAGTTAGCTGCATATCTGCCACAATGATGATATTGCCGCCATGACCGCCATCTCCGCCAGCAGGACCTCCACGCGGTATAAACTTCTCACGCCGAAACGCAACAAGTCCATTTCCGCCGTCACCAGCCTTAACACTTATATTTACTTCATCAATAAACATATGCTGCCTTTATTATAAACCATAGATGTTACAAACAAAGATTTATCTCACTCATTCATAATAGAGATTTTGTGTAAAAATAAAAGGCTCGATTATCGAAAAGACAATCGAGCCATGTAAGATAGTGTAAAAACAATTAGTTTTGATCTGGATATACGCTTACTTTTCGCATAACCTTTTTGTTGCCTTCAAATTTTACATATCCATCAATTAGTGCGAACAATGTATCATCGCTTCCCTTGCCAACGTTATTGCCAGGATGCAGCGGTGTTCCTCTCTGCCGAACTAAAATGCTTCCGGCAGTTACATACTCGCCTGCGAATTCCTTAACGCCAAGTCTTTTCGGGTTGCTGTCTCTACCGTTACGTGAACTGCCAACACCTTTTTTATGTGCCAATTAAATCTCACCCCCATTGGTAATCCGGGTAATATTTATTAATCTGCCCGGCAGATTGTTTGTATTTTAATAGGAGATTTTTTCTATCAATACTTTTGTTATTGACTGCCTATGACCATATCTGTTACGGATGTTTTTCCTTGGTTTGTAAGTAAAACCTACAACTTTTTTAGAGCGACCCTGAGCCACTACTTTGCCTTTTACAGTTGCGCCTTCTACAATAGGCGTTCCTACAACTTGCCCTTGATCTCCCTGAATAAGAAGGATATCGGTCAATGCTACTTCATCTCCAACAGCAGCATTCAACTTTTCTATTTCTATTGTATCATTTTCTCTTACGGTGTATTGTTTGCCACCGGTTTTGATAACCGCATACATGACTGATTGATTTCCTTTCAACAGTAGGGTACAGCTTTTGTGTTTACATAGTCTGCGAACACTTATAATATCATAAGCAGAATATAATGTCAACTTCTGCAATGACTTTTGAAAGCATAAACATCAAAAATTTTGGATGCTGAAAGCAATTTATAAAAATTTGTGGAATAGATATTTGCCAGATAAGAATCAAAAGATAAAAGCAGTTTGTGATAGATACAATCAGGTGATATTTAAAAAATCAGCAGTATTTTAATAGCTGCGCAACATCCGCTTGTTTTAATTTAATTCTGCAAATTTTCCTCTATGTCAACAAACGATAATGTAAATACACTTTTCGTAACCATATTTTAAACTGGAATTAATCTGCACATAAGATAATATGGATATAATTTTTACGGTAACTTTCACCAAATCAAATTGATTAAATAATTATTGGAGGTCACATTGAAAGAAAGAAAAGGCGGATTTACCCTAATAGAGCTGCTTGTAGTTATTGCTATAATTGCAATACTTGCAGCAATTCTATTCCCAGTCTTCGCATCAGCGCGAAGCAAAGCGAGACAAACAACTTGTCTCAGCAACATGAAGCAGATTGGCACTGCATTAATGATGTATGTTCAGGATAATGATGAAACATATCCTATGGCTTATTACTATCCAAACAACAAAAACAGTTCAGCTGGTTATGTACAATGGAGTGGAGTTTTATTACCTTACGTAAAAAGCAATGGCATCTTTGTATGCCCTGAACATAAAGTTAAGGGATGGGCACCAACTAACTTTACAACTAATAATGCACCAGGAGGACAAACTCCTCAAACAGCTGGCATTGACGATGTTCAGGCACCACGACTTTCTTATGTTGCAAACGAACTTATTATGCCCAGAAAGAAATATTCATCAATACCACAGAACTGTGTTTCAACAGGTCAAATAGACAAGCCTGCCGATGTAATTCTGCTTGCTGAATATACAGGTTATATAGACTGCTTGAAAGGTTCATCTTCTACTGGTGGTGTAGCTGTAAAATCACACAGACCCGTTAATGGCATCAAATACGCTAATGGCGCTATATTTGATGGTGAAAAATATGTTGCAGGCGTAGGACTTATGGCGCTTACCGAAGCTGAAGCTCGTGCCGCTATTAACAATGCAATAGCGCTTAAAGATTCATCAGCAGAGCATCACATTTGCTACATTGATCCTGACTTGCACACAAAAGGCGCAAACTATGTATTTGCAGATGGACATGCAAAATGGTCAACACTTGCAAAAACACTAGATCCTGATAATTACATGTGGGGCAAACTTGGTTATTCCTGTCCAGATCAGCCAATTGTATGGAGGGCTGATGGTACCGGAGCAGTTCAATAGATTATTTCTCCAAATCGTCTGTATGAAAAATATCGAGAGATGATATAAACAATCTCTCGATATTTTTATTTTTTATACCAACAGTTATAATTAGAAAAGGCTTCTGCAAATAAAACAGAAGCCTTTTAACATGATTAACCCTTATCCATAGGGAGTTTTTTCAAACAGAAGAACCAGTCCAAACAATAATAATCAACTGCGTTGTCAACTCTCTCTTTTGCTGCTCCGCATGTTCCCGGAGGAGGTATAATTACATCATCACCTGGCTGCCAATCAGCAGGCGTTGCGCACTTCTCAGCATCAGAGGTTTGCATTGCAATGAGCAGACGCTTTATTTCAGCAAAGTTTCTGCCGTTAGACAGCGGATAGTAAACTAATGCTCTAATTTTAGCTTGAGGATCTATAAAGAATACAGCTCTTACAGCTTTTGTGTCATCTGCTCCCGGCTGAACCATTCCATATTTCTTAGCAACATCCATTTTGAGGTCTTCAATCAATGGGAATGTTACTTCAATATTTTCCATACCATTGAACTTAATTTTTTCTTTAATAGTTCTAAGCCATGCAATGTGTGAGGACAATCCATCAACAGAAAGTCCTATCAGCTCACAATTCAATGCTTTGAATTCAGGCATCATTTTTGCAAAAGTCATAAATTCTGTAGTGCAGACAGGGGTAAAATCTGCCGGATGACTGAATAGAATCACCCATTTACCTTTGAAATCTTCAGGAAATTTTATTGTTCCTTGAGTAGTTACTGCTTCAAATGATGGAGCATCCTCGCCAATCAATGGTATTCTTACTGCTTGCTCACAACCACAATCAACAGTTTTTTCTTCAGCAGACATTAATTCATCCTCCATTAAGTATTAACTTTTTGTCTTATAGTTTATTCCCAAATAATTTGATTCTTAAACAGTAATAATAATCATTATTGATAATATTACATTTGATTCATAAATCTTTGAACAATTATTGAGACAACTGCTATTGACATCCAGCAGCAAAGCCCAAGAACAATTGGTTTTGTGCCATTTGCAATCAGCTTCTTTATATTAGTATTCAATCCTATTGCCGTCATAGCCATTATTATCATAAATTTGCCAGTTTTACCAAGGAAAGCTGATATTCCTGCATCCAAAATTCCAGTAGTGTTGATAATGGCTGCAGCCAAAAATCCTATTACAAACCACGGAAATATCTTCACAAAGCTAAAACCTGATTCCTGCTTAGGATTTTCAACTTCACCATAAGCAGTTTCCAATTCATTTCTGGTTGTTTTGCTGCTTGTTATTTTCTTTGCATAGTATATTGCAAGCACAAGTGTAATAGGAATTATGAATAGTGTTCTGGTAAGCTTAACAATTGTTGCAAGCTTACCAGATACATCGCTGTAGGAAAAAGCAGCTGCAACCACTGAGGATGTATCATTAATGGCTGTTCCTGCCCAAATACCAAATCCTTCATTGGACATTCGAAGCAAATGTCCTAAAGCTGGAAATATGAATACTGCAGCAACATTAAAAAGAAAGATGGTAGAAATAGAGTATGCTATCTCTTTATCATCTGCATCAATTACCGGTGCAGCTGCCGCAATAGCTGATCCTCCGCATATTGCAGTTCCCACTCCTATAAGCGTGGCAACTTTACTGTCTATCTTTAAATATTTCCCAACGATATACGCAATCAGAAAAGCAGTTATCAGAGTGAATATCATCACATAAATTGAGTCTGCACCTGTT
>JAPXND010000081.1:6834-11646 GCA_033808695.1 Armatimonadota bacterium | reverse complement strand
ATACATATGATATCACTTGACACCATTATTGTCAAGTGATTTGATACTATTTTGCACTTTTCATATTAAATATCTACAAGAACACGTATTGATTCGGATTTATAATCTCTTGATGTGATAAATGCTTTTTCTACCTCATCAAGCCCAAAACGATGTGTAATATAGCATTCCACATTGGCTTTGCCAGATTCCAAAAACTTTATTGCATCATGAAGTGTATTATTGCTTCTTCTTAAGAGCTGCATTGTAAGTTCCTTACGCCTTACCACCGAGGCTTCCACCATCATCACATTGTCATCAGGAATTCCACCAATTACTGCTAATCCACCCGGCTTAACAATCTCCGTAGCTGTGCGGACTGCATCATTCTGCCCGGCAGCTTCAAACACAACATCTACTCCCTTTCCGGCTGTTATATCTTTTACAGCATCTGTTATGCTGTTTTCAGCATTTAGAATATGGTTTGCGCCAAGCTTTTGTGCAATCTCCAACCGCTTAGGATATAGATCTGACACAATAACCTTCTTGCTTCCCGCATTAACAACTGCCTGCAGGATAGATAGCCCAACAGCGCCTGCTCCAAGCACAGCAGTAGTTTTACCCTTAAGGTCGCCGGCTAAATTTATTGCATGCACTCCTATTGCCAGCGGCTCAAGCATTGCAGCTTCACCCATACTAATCGAATCTGGAATTGATGCCAACAATCTGGCGGGCCATGCCAAATATTCGCATAATGCCCCATTGGTAGGTGGAGTTCCACAGAAAAGAACATTACGGCAGATGTTGTATCGTCCTTCAATACACATATCACACTCTCCACAATGCACCGCCGGCTCTACTGCAACTCTATCTCCCGGTTTAAAGCCCACAGCCCCTTCGCCAACTTCCTCTACTATACCGGCAAACTCATGTCCCAGTATCAGCGGATCAGTCAGGATTGTTTCCCCTATTCTGCCCTCATTATACCAGTGAACATCTGAAGCGCATATCCCCACAGCACCAATTTTAACAAGCGCCTCTCCATGTTTTAAAATCGGTTTCTCAATGTTTTCCAAGCGCAAATCATTTGTTTTATACAGTTTTGCAGATAACATATTTACTCCTAATAGAATGGTTTATATACAATATACAGCCAGATAATTTTTAATACATACATACTATAGCATGAATTGATAACATAATAAAGAACTGAATGATTGACAACAATGTTATTGCTTTGCTAAAATACACCATATACAGCTTCGGGGCGTGGCGCAGCTTGGTAGCGCATCAGTATGGGGTACTGGGGGTCGCTGGTTCGAATCCAGTCGCCCCGAAATGGACCAAATGCACCAAAGCATAGGATCTATTTCAGGACGACTGGACAACCCCAACAAATATCTCTGTCTAAATCAAATCGGCAGGGATATTTTTGTTCGTATATATTCATTTATCCTCTTTCTTTTCAAATACATCCTTAACAATTGTTGCAATATCCTTTATTACAACTGCCAGACCCACAAGCGCTGCTGCCTTCATCAATTTACCCAATATACGAGTTTTGCTGCTATTATCTTCCATTTTACCCCCTCCCCCAATATCAATCAATTATATACTAGTTTTTCCATTTCATCCTAAAACCAAACGGATTATTGATAATAAAATGGTTTGCGGTTATACTTAAAACATTACGATTGAGGAGGCTGACATGAACATATTTTTTTATGATACCTGCATTGGCAGATTGGGAATTGCAGAAAGTGATGGCTGCATAACCAACATATTGCTGCATAATGATGAACCGCCAATTAACGCCGATACACACGAAAGCAAAACAATTAAAGAAGCATTCCGCCAAATCAATCTATATCTCAACGGAAATCTCAAGAACTTTTCACTTAAATTAAAACCCTCAGGAACTCCATACATGAAAACCGTCTGGAACGAGCTTACAAAGATTCCCTACGGAGAAACAAGAAGCTACAAGCAGGTTGCCGAAGCTTGCGGAAAATCCAGAGGCGCCCGTGCAGCAGGAATGATTATAGGGCGTAATCCTATACCTATAGTTATACCATGCCATAGAGTCATTGGCAGCAGCGGAAAACTCGTAGGTTTTAGAAGCGGGCTGGAGATTAAAAAGAAACTGCTGGAATTAGAAAAACGACCACAACAGCATAGGATTACATCTGATGAAAATGATTAACACCTGGCAGGAATGGTGCAGCATCTTCAATAGTCTTGATTTCTGGAAAGAAGAAATCAACGGCATCTGCACCGCAAATGACATAGAGATAATCACAATATCCAACGCATATCCGGGAACACATGCAGTCTTTCTTGTAAATGATGAATTGGTAATAAAAATTTACTGCCCTGTAAAATATAACTCCTATGAGCTGGAATTAAACCTGCATCAAGGGATTCTGTTTGATGACCCATCATTTGCACAAATCCTATGTTATGGCAGATCTATAAGCGGCTACGATTACATTATTTTCAAAAAAATACACGGAAACCCCATAAGAGAGATAAACCTGCAGTTTGTTCCCCATTCCGCTATACAGAACCTTGCATCGGTGATAGTAAATCTGCAGAGAAAAACCCTTCAATCACCCGCTGATGGAATCAAATGCCTTATCCACAATGACATCACTGAAGACCACATATACCTTAATGAGAAAAATGAGTTAGCCGGAATAATTGATTGGGGCGATGCAGCCATTGAACACCCCTCAAGTGAGTTTCCAGTATTATTCGTTGATGCGCTTAAATGTGATGACATATTAATCAACACATTCATCGATTTCTACAATAAATCTGCTGGGTTCTATACAATCAACGATGCTGACATCTCATCAGCAATTCTCAGACACGCATTTGGCAATGACATAATAAAATCCATAAATCAATCAGACTCCCAATTTGCCCAAAGGATTAAGCAGCTCCTTAAAAACTGTTGAGAGACAAAAACCTATATGGAACATTTATACATACAGGTTAGTCTAAAAAGTATAAATAATCAATATTAGTAATAAATACTAATAAGGATTCCTCAATTCCATATGTATCGCTGAGTAATTAACTATAATAAATGCGCAAGTGATCCTGTTCCAATCACTTATAACACAGGAATTGAGGCGTAAGGGAAAGAGCAGATGGATGTGATTCATCCCCATCTGCTCTATTTTTATGATTGATCTTTGGCGCAGGGAATGCACAAATTGCGTCCATCCAATAAAACTATTCTGGATTCCATTGCGCTTTCACCACAAACATCACATGGTATAGATTCATAGATTCTTGCATACTCCGGAATATCTATATCAACAAACTTTATATCAAACAAATCTTCATCTCTTGACTTTAACAGCTTTGCTATTTTGGAATCTCTATCTTCATCCTCTGCATTTTTAGTATGCTTGTATACTATCCGAACGGCTTTATTTCCTGGGCGCAATGCAAAAGTGAAAACCTGCTTGCCATAATCGTTGAACTTCAAATTGCCTTTACCGAATGTGCATCCGGTTATGACTTGCACTGCATCTGCCGAACACGAATCATTCTCAATAATTGCTACAATCTCTTCATCTTCCGACCGCTCCGTCCCGATTCTATCCAAACCAATCAGCGATGCTCTGTATCCAATAAGCAATCCCGGGCACAAGTGTCCATGAAACTTGATGGTATCGGCTAAGATTGGATCATTACAGAGCTCATTTATGTTATCTCCATTCGTCATCATCATTATCATCTCCCCTGCCATAATAAGCTGCACAATTACTAATAATTATACCATTATAAAATGAAGTATTCATCACCTTATCTAACCCAGCAAAATAAATAAGGAATCCACAATATCTTATGCTTGACCATAAACCCGTGATATTGATATAGTTAAGAAAATAAAAAAAGAAGGGATACACATGAATTCAAAATACTTGCTTTTATTCGTTATGCAAACCCTTTTCATCGGCATAATCAGCTCAGCATCTGCGAAAACCGCAATAACGCCCGATGCACCTGTGATAAAGCTTGATGAAATCGGCATCTATTCGGTTGGACTCCAATATCGTGATAAAGCTCCTCAGGCATTTCCGGATGGTTGGAGCGGAATGTTTGATAATGACACCGGCATCTCATGCCTCAGCACAGGGTCATATAAGGGTAAAAGTGCATTCCTGCTGCATTGTCCTTGGCGCAATGGAACAGGAACGGCATATCAGGAATTCACATTCAAATTGCCTTCAGTAAAACAAGCATATCTAAGCGGATTTACAATAATGCTTGAAGATATAACCGATAAATCGGATGGCGCAGTTTTTAGAGTATATATAAACAATGTAAAAAAACTGGATGTTTTTCAAAAAGATAGTGTTTGGAAACCATTTAAAATAGATCTGAATGAATTCATCGGCAAAGAAGTCAGCATAAAATTTGAAACTGACCCTGGCCCAAATAACAGTGCAGATTTCGATTACTCAATCTGGGGAGATAGAGAGCTTCATTTAGTAGGATATAATGCAGCCAGCGTAAAAAAAATCACACCGCCAGCCCTTGATTTATCCTTAATCATGCCGATACAGAACGGATCTGTTGTACCGCTTAATGCATACAGAAAAACCTCAACATCTGCAGTAAAGCTGATTGCAGATAAAGCGATATTCAGATACTCCGGCATAGATGGCAAATTGGAATATACCTGGAAAGCTCCGAAAAAAAGTGATGATCCGGCTTTAGGTTTTATCACTTTAACGGCAACGCAAAAAGGCGGCAAGCCGGTTACGCTTTATGCAGGAACAGCATCACAAATACAATGGGTTGATAAAGCCGTTA
>JAPXND010000081.1:0-6824 GCA_033808695.1 Armatimonadota bacterium | reverse complement strand
GGCAAACCATCTATGACAGAAGGTAAAAACAATTCCATAATATGTACAATTCCATATAAAGCAGGAGAGAAAGATGCTTTGCTGAAAGTTACAGCAAAACTGATTGGCAAGAGCCTGGTATTTGATTTAACCTGTGATAAGGGAGTTATCAAATCCATTGATGTTACCGGGTGGAGCAATGCAGTAAGGCAAAAACAGGTAACAACCCCCTACTATTCCGGCAAAATAAACTATTTGTCAAATGAAAACCTTTTTGTAAACACCTTCCTTGATTGGACATCATCACATGCTGCAACTCATGACATGAACAAAGCTGTCTATCTGCCGCTTACAGACGGCGCTTATAACAATCTCAAGGAAACTATCATCTACACATCAGCCTGGCATCTTGCGGAAGTATTTCCAAATATACCTAATCCCAAATCCCCTTATCTAAAACAAGTCGGCGAAAGGGTTGTGTTGGATATCTGGGGTGGAAGATTTGATGATATTACAAAAAAATTAGATATGCTTAATAACTATGGCATAAACAATTGCGCCGTCATTATTCATGATTGGCAGAGAAGCGGTTATGATAATGCTCTTCCTTCTCATTATCCAGCGAATCCTGCGTATGGCGGAGATGAAGGGATGAAATCTCTCGTATCACTGGCTAAAAAATTCGGTCACTTGATTTCAATCCATGAGAATTATGTTGATTACTATCCTAATTATGACTTTTATGATGAAAACGACATAGCGCTAGACTCAAAAGGCGAAAAGCAGCTTGCATGGTATAATGAGTCTACAAAAATTCAATCATATGCAATTAAACCCACTGCTATTTTGCGGCTTGCTGCTACCCAATCGCCGGAAATTAAAAGAAGATATGGAACAAATGCCAACTACCTTGATGTTCATTCATCTGCAACACCATTCTTCCATGTAGACCAAAGAGCGGGTGAAGAAGGCGCCGGCATGTTTAATCAAACCTATATCACACATCAAAAGCTATTCGATTATGAACGCAAATTATTCAATGGACCTGTTTTGGGAGAAGGCTGCTGGCATTGGTATTGGAGCGGTTTTCTCGATGGGGCAGAAGCGCAATTCGGCGCCGGATGGCCAAGCGGCGATGGAATGACTGCTCCTCTGATGGTAGACTTCGACCTTCTCAGAATCCATCCTATGCAATCAAATCATGGCATGGGATACTATGAGCGATGGTGGAAAAATAACTCTTGGAGCAATAACCCTCCCATGGCGGCTTTAGATCAGTATAGAATGCAGGAAATTGCTTATGGGCACACTGGGTTTTTAAGCAAAGACACCTGGGATAACATAAATTTCGCATGGCTTGAACACAATCTTATGACACCTATTTCATCAAGATATGCAGAGGCAAAACCTGTATCAATAAGATATTTAGTTGACAACAAATGGATTGACACTACTGCCGCAGCAAAAATTGGAGATTGGAATAGAGTGAATATCAAATATGATAATGGACTTCAGGTTACTGCAAACAATCTGCCTGAACCGTTAGGCATACATGGATACACTCTTCCTCAGTTTGGCTGGCTGGTAGAAGGCAACGATATTCTTGCATATAATGCACTGATTGACAATTCCATTGTTGATTTTGCAGAAACCGAAAATTCAATCTTTGCCAATGCAAGAGATGCGGAAGTATGGAATTCTCAAGGCATAAAACGAATCCTCCCTGAATTGGTCGATTTCCAACAAACCGGCAGCAGATCTATAAGCTTTACTTACAAGTGGCACGTTGGTGATACACTGGAAGGCAACTATATCAGTTTTGTTCACTTTGGTGATCTAAAAGCTGAAAAAAGAAAGCAGGATATCAAATTTCAACAGGATCATGAACTTCCAACTCCCACAAACAGCTGGAGAAAGGGAAGTGTCATATCCGACGGCAAACATACCCTGACCCTGGAAAACAATGTGGCGGATGGCGATTATAATTGGTACATAGGGCTTTATGATCCTAAAAAAGGAGACAAAGTAAGCATTCAGGGCAACGATGACGGCTACAGGCGAATTCTGCTTGGAATATTGCATGTTAGGGATAATGGGAACAAAATTACCTTTACGCATGCAGACTCTGAATGGAAGGAATTAGAAAAGCTTTACAACAAAAATCTAAATACACCTGCCAAAGTTGTAAACTTCGGAAATGTCCAAACTAATGGCAGCATATCCATAAAAAGAGATGGAAACTACTGGGTAATGCAGGCTATGCCATTTGATAAAGACATTGTGGTGAAACTCAACACCAAGCGATTTCCAATACCGGAATCAGTTGAATGCCAATATAATGAAATCAGGAATAACATCCCTGTATATTCAGATGATGGATGGTGGGGATTCAATCTTAACGGTTCAAAGTCATATCGGTGGAAGGTAAAATAAAGCTGATAAGCAAATGGCTTCCTGTGAAATTCCACAGGAAGCCAGCACGTCAATTTATCATTTCAGCTCAATAGCTGCTATCGTATGCGGTTGTATTGACAGCTTTGCGGTATATGAATCTGGCTTTCCAAGAGCGCTGTCCTTAAAATCAGATTCCCTCAAAACAACTGTTTTTTGTATCGGCTCATCTCCCTGATTGATAAGCAGAATTCTGTTCTTGAATAACGTGGTGAGAACGCCATCATATTTCCCGTCAATTAATATGGTATCAGTTGTTCCGGGATAATTCCTGGATAAATTATGCGCCAGTCCGGAAACCTCAGCTGCAAAATCACGCCAATCATCTGGTTTTGATGGAATTAGTGTAACATAGCCTTTGCCAATCCTGCGTGTTAAATGAGGCATATTGCGCTCACTCAATTCTAATGATGGATAGAAACTCTTGTAAATCTCCTTATCACCTTCTACCGTCTCTATATTACCAAAATCACGAATAAACATAACTCCGCCGGATTTAATCCACTCAGTTAGAGCCTTTATAGTCGATTTCTCCATAATGTTTCCATCATAAGCAATCAGAATTTTATACTTCCTAAGGGCTTTTTCTCTTATCAGCCGTTCATCAACCAAATCATAGTCAATAAACTCTCTCAGCACATTCACGCCATGTATGGTTCTTGCAGGCCAATGTTCCGTCCGTAATCTATGGTCAGAAGTGGGAAAGAAAACAGCAGAGTCGCACACCGGCTTGCTGCCGTCAAGATAGTCTCCATACTTATGAAACACATCTTTTGCACCAAGAAGGTTCTGTGGATAATCGAAATATGTATCTATGCCGTTAGATGCATCTGACCATATTCTATTAATCTCTTCGTTTCTGTTCATATCTCCAGGAGGTTCTGTAATGTATGGAATCTTGTAAAAATGTGCCGGAGTTGATATGTTCTTCTGACAAATATACCCTACATTTCCGGGCGTCTGCGATGAGATTTCCAGCTCTTTACATATTTTAGCTATTCCCACATCGTCATTGCCATACATTGTAAGCTGAGAGCCATATCCAAGACTTACTATAATCTCCTTTTTTGGAAAATACTTTCTTACTATACCCACGGCTTTTTTAACAAATTCACCCTGACTGTCATAATACCAGCCGATGAAATCCAATATCCATCTTCTGTTTTGAGGCGTCATATCTAACGGTGCAATATATTTGGTTTTGTCATATGCAATTTCCGGATATTCTATCTTGCTGAATGATTGGAAATCTGTCCCCCACTTCTTATTTAAAGATCCAATATCTGTATACTTGTATTCCATTTTGTCTGCAAAATCTGCGCGGGCAAAGCGGTCGTTGCACCAATAGCCATCATGCGCATGAATCTGAGGCACAAGCCATCTAGTCATACCATTGGGATAACCTATCTCACCATACTCACAAGGTGTTGCCAGCCTTATAAATTCAATCTTATCACCAAAGCGCTCTGCAAGCGCTTTGTAAAATCTGTCGTAAATCTTCAGTGTACCCGGCGCCCATAAAGACGTCATCTGTATAGGACGGTCATGTTCAACACATCTATACGGAACATAATCGGGAGTTTCCATAAACCATTTAGGTGGAAAATGCAGCCAGCAGAATACATTGTAGCCCAATCCGTTTCTTTTCAGTATTTCGTAATTGTTGTTATAGAGGCTCCAATCAAACTTGCCCTGCTCGCTCTCTACTTTGCACCACCCTATATAATCACATGCAGATGAAACCCCTGCGCTCTTCATGTCCTTGCACCATGCATCAGTGGGAATATCCGATTCCAAAATCCCGCCGGTTCCCCAATATTGCATAAAATATCCAACACTTAAGTTCCCTGTGTAAAACCGGACCCTCTTCAAATCACCTTCATTCTTATCGATATCTGCTGAGCAGATCCCTTGAATCATCATCACTGATATTGCTGCTGATATAAGTATTATGGAACGCATGTTCACCCCCCCGAATATTCTATAATCATACAACTAAAGTTTATAACTATTGCAAACAAACATCAAGTAAATTATACAAATCCACCTTACATGCAAATAACGGCAGATATATTTACTATCCGCCGTTGCTGTTAAAAACAGCTTATTGCCATTTAATCTAAAATTTATTTGTTTTCAAATTTGTTATTCTTTGCTTTATCGCCGGTATTAATTTTCCCTGATTCTTTTCAGCTTGCTTCTTTTGATTGCCTTTGCCTATATGCCATCCTTTTAAAATACCGGCGCTTTTAAAATTAATAAAACAAATGCATCAAATTTTCAATATCTTATTCACTTATCTACCCAAAGCATATATAATGGTAGACAGATAGTAAAAGGAGTATAGCTATGACTGCTGCCAAATCGTTTATAAAGCCGAATCGTCTCTCAAAACGAACACACGAGCTTGCAAATCGTTATCTCAATGGCGAATTCTGTGAAACGCTTGCATCTGCCAATGTCTCATTAGATGAATGCATAGATACCACCGGCATGTCTGAGAATATGAAACATGCAGCAGCTGTGATGGAAATTGCTAAACGTGCACCTGTCCGCATCATTCCGAGTGAGAAGCTCATTGGTTCCGCAACTCTGATCGAGGCAACTAAGCATATGGCGCCTATTCTAAACACTCCCAGCGTAAGCCACACAACACTTGGATATAGAAGCGTGTTAGATGGCGGATATAGAAATTTGCGTAAACGAATAAATAACAGGTTAAACGATGGTAAACTGGATGCAGAAGGAGCCGATCTGCTGAAATCAATGCTTATATGCATTGATGCTGCCACATTATGGCATTCAAGATACATCTCACTCCTCCAAGAATTGATTAATGAATCAGAAGATGAAGCAAAATATGAATATCAGGAAATCTTAAAATATGCTAAGAACGTCCCGGAAAACCCGCCAACTTCTTTCAGAGAAGCAATACAGTCATTCTGGCTGCAATACTGCTTCATCAGATTATGCGGCAATTGGCCAGGTTTAGGCAGAATAGATGAAATGCTTGGACCTTATCTTAAGCATGATCTTGCTAACGGAATCATCACCTTGGACGATGCAAGAGAGCTGATGGCTCACTTCTGGATACGCGGCTCAGAATGGTTCGGATTGAATGCATGGGGCGGCGGTGATGCACAATTCTACCAGAACATAATACTTGGCGGAATTGATAAAGAAGGGAATGAGGCTGCTAATGAGGTTACATACCTGGTGCTTGATGTTGTTGAGGAGCTTCATATAAGCGACTTCCCTATAGCTGTGCGAATCAACCGCAATTCACCTGAACGACTGCTGCGCAAAATTGCTGAAACTCAGCAACAGGGCGGCGGCATTGTCTCTGTCTACAATGAAGAAGTTATAATAGAAGCATTATGCAAATTTGGCTATCCTATTGAAGAAGCACGCCAGTATACCAACGATGGCTGCTGGGAACCGCTTATTCCAGGGCACACTTGCTTCAGTTATTATCCCTTCGACTTGCTGTTTGTATTGCAGAACACTTTAGGCTTAAATGATATAAGCAAACCTCTGCCAAACTATGCCGACTTTGAAAGCTTATATTCCACCTTTAAGGCAGACATGGCAAAACAGGTGGATGATGTTAACATCGAAATAGACGGCATGAGTCAAAATCCGTTAGCTGCACCGTTGATCTCCATGTATTTTGAGGAATGCATAGAAAATGGACGCGGATACTATCAGGGCGGTCCAAAATACAGGGTGGTATCCCCTCATGCCGGCGGAATGCCGGATACTGCTAATTCATTGTTTGCAATCAAAAAAATGGTATTTGATGAAAAGCTGATAAAATTAAGTGATTATCTGAACATTCTCAGAAACAACTGGAACAACAATGAAGATCTCCGTAAGTATGTGTTGCACAAGCTTGAATATTATGGCAATGACAACGATGAATCTGATTCTATACTCATGAGAGTCTTCAACGATTTCATTGAATGTGTGGAAAAAGTACATGAGCGCAGCGGAACATTGCGTCCAGCTGGCATCAGCACCTTTGGAAGAGAGATTGAATGGCGTAACCAGAGATGTGCAACTGCCAGTGGAAATATCATCGGTGATATCCTTGCTACCAACTTCTCTCCTACTCCAGGCTCCGATACCAAAGGTCCTACTGCCGTATTGAGATCATTCTGCAAAATTGACTATTCCCGCCTGCCGGGATGTGCTACACTGGAGCTTAAAATACTCCCCGATTCTATATCAGGCGAGTCTGGCATAATGGTAATCATGTCACTGCTGCGAACATTTGTGCAGCTTGGCGGAAGCTATTTCAACATTGATGTAATAGATACCAATACACTGAAGGATGCACAGATACATCCCGAGCTTTATCCCAGCCTTTTGGTTCGTGTCGCAGGTTACAGCGC
>JAPXND010000080.1:0-12214 GCA_033808695.1 Armatimonadota bacterium | reverse complement strand
AGAAGCGGATATATCAAGCGAGTTCCAATTGATACATTCCAGCCGCAAAGAAGAGGCGGAAGAGGCAAAAAAGGCACCGCCACTAAAGAAGATGATGATTTGATGCAGATATTTGTTGCAACAACACATCATTATATCCTCTGCTTTACAGATAAAGGTCGTGTATATAAGCTGAAAGCCTATGAAGTGCCGCAAACATCCCGACAGGCAATGGGAACAGCAATAATAAACCTTATTCAGCTTGAACCGGGCGAAAAAATAGCTGTTACTCTTCCTATCAAGGGTATAGAGGTTGGCGGATATTTAGTAATGGCAACCAGACTCGGTGAAGTGAAACGCACCGCAGTGGCGGATTTTCAGAATCTGAGAACAAACGGACTTAGAGCTTTTGATATTGAAGACAATGATGAGCTCTGTTGGGCAGCGCTTACCACAGGCTCCGATGATATAGTTATGGTATCGCACAACGGCATGTCAATCCGCTTTAGTGAAAATGACCTTAGAGTGGCAAGCAGAGCTTCTGGCGGAGTTAGAGGAATCAAACTGCGCAAGGGTGATTCGCTGGTAAGTATGACCATAGCCGATGACACAAAAGAATTGCTTGTGATTACAGAAAATGGTATGGCAAAACGGTCGGAATTCCAGGAATATCGCTTACAGAACAGGGGCGGTTCCGGCTGTAAGGTTATGTCTGTTAGTGCAAAAAGCGGTCCTGTAGTTGGAGCGGTTGCAGTTTGTTCTGATGACAACATATTAATCATTAATTCGGCAGGAACAGCAACACGGTCTGCAGTTACCGAATTCCAAGTAAGAGGCAGAAATACTAAAGGTGTAATTGCGGTAAAACTGGATGAAGGAACTACAGTAGCATCTGTAACTGTAATTGGAAATCTGGATGACAGCAGCGATGAAGAAGATTAGATAAGCGGGTTTTAAACCCGCTTTTTATTTATGGGCGCTATAATGGAAAATCCTGTAAAAAAACCTGCATTTTTGTCACTAACTATCGGTATTGTTGTTTTTGCAGTCGGAATAATCTTACCCTATCTCGGCGGAAGAAATTTTCTTTGGTTTACTATAAACTGCCAAAGCCTGTTCGGTTCTTCGGGCGCCATATATTTAGTAAGTCCATTAGCCATGCCTGTTGTTTTAATCACCTGGTATTTATCCATTGTTGGATTTAAATATGGGTGTATCGCCAGAAAAAATGATGAAATTCCTCATTGGTACTCTAAAGCCGGATTCATATTAGGAATTGTAAACTTTGTCATATTGGGATGGCAAACAGTTTTGCTTCCTATAATTTCCTGGTCAGTTAACGGCTGCCATATGAGTATAATGTGATATGAACAAGCAATTTGAAATTATTCCTCATACAGCAGATAAAGCCATAAAGGCATATGGAAAAAATATGCGGGAGCTGTTTACAAATGCTTCTGTTGGAATGTTTTCCTTAATGGCGGATATCAGCAATTATTCACCATCTGTTGCATGTAATATCAAAGTAAACTCCTCTAACTCTGAGCTTCTCCTTCATGAATGGCTGAGCGAACTCCTCTATACCTTTGAAGTAGAACAGATTTTATTTGTTAAGTTTCATCTAAATGATGTCAGCAGCACCCATGCTGAAGGAATCGCTTACGGACTTCCTATAAGCAGCGATATAGAGTGGCTTGGTTCAGCTGTAAAAGCTGTTACACACCACGACTTTTACATTCGTGAGATTAATAATATCATTGAAGCCCAAATTATATTCGACGTTTAATCAGCTCCATCAACTAAGTTTCTTCTATAACCAATCCCAAAGAATTATCTATGTATGTTCTTGACTAATTTGTAATATTGTAATACAGTATTACAATACACATAAAGGGTTGTTATGTTTATGCTGTTATTCACTGAAGAACAAGATCTCATTAAGCCCGCCACTCTTGGTGACAGGGTGGCGGAAATTATACGGGATAAGATAATAAATGGCGAATTACCTGCTGGCACAAGATTAACGGAAGATGGATTTGCAAAAGCCCTTGGTGTAAGCCGTCCATGCGTAAAAGAAGCATTTATCATACTGGAATCTGAAGGTCTGGTTACTCGGCGTGTGAATAAATACACCGAGGTAACAGAGTTTAACAAGCAGGATATAGAAGAGATAATCAGCCTGCGTGCTACAATTGAAGCGCTGTGTGCAGAAACCTCTATACACAATCAAACAGTCCCGGCAGATGAAATGCAATCTATTCTGGCAGAGCTGAAAAGCCTTAAAGATACAGACTCTTCATTAAAAGAACATATACTAATGGACCTCCGTTTCCATAAATCAATAGTGGTTTCATCACAAAATACTCGTGCCATAGACATATGGAAAGGTCTGGAAATCCAGATGAAAACCATTCTGCTCTCCATACAAAACAAATTCCCCGAAGAAATATTGAATACAGCATATGTACATAGTGAAATTATGGATGCAATGATATCCGGCAAAACTGATATTGCCGGTTCAGTTATTAAAAATCATGTTTTAACGAATTTATCGTTATTAAAAAAACTATATGAAAAGAGGTAAAAAAATGCTTTCTGCAAGACTATTTGCACCTGGTGACATGCGATTAATTGAAATGGATATTCCGACTCCGGGACCCGGACAGGCGGTATGTAAGGTGATAAGATGCGGTATGTGCGGTACCGATCACTCAATTTATACCGGCGCTGCATCATTTATGGATATGATCCGATATCCTATGACGTTTGGACATGAGTGGTCTGGCACAGTTGTAAGTTTTGCCGATGATGTTGTCGATCTTGAAATTGGCGATAGAGTTGTTGGCGATACTTGTATAACCTGTGGAAAATGCAAAAACTGCCTTAATGGCAAATATAATCACTGCAAGCAGGGACAGGCGGTTGGTACAGTAAACGCCTGGGATGGTGCGTATGCCGAATATATTCTGTTTGATGCAAGGCACCTGTATAAACTGCCGGATAATGTTAGTTTTGATAACGGCGCCATGGTTGAACCTGCTGCAACTGGATTGTATGCTGTAGTTAAATCTGGTTTAAAGTTAGGTGAAACAGTAATGATACACGGAACCGGTCCCATTGGGATAATGGCAGCAAAGCAGGCAAAGCTTATGGGCGCTGCAAAAGTTATCATTACAGGGCGGAAGGAATACAAGCTTAATATGGCAAAGCAGTTTGGAGCTGATTATGCCATCAACACAACCACTGATTCGCTTTCTGAAGCAGTGATGGACATCACTAATGGCGACGGAGTAGACAGGCTGATAGATGCAGCCGGCTCGGTAACTCTCTTCCGTGATTCCATGAAGCTGGTAAAGCTGAGTGGAGTAATCTCCATAGTGGCTTTTTATGAAGGTCAACTGCTTCAAAGTCTGAATTTGGATGATATTGTTTTTGGTGATCTTACCTTAGTAGGGGTTTCCGGCAATGTAAGCATGTATCAAACAGTATTGAATCTTATGGAGTCCGGCATGATGAATTTCACTCCACTGATATCGGCCAGATACAAGCTTGAAGAAGTCAATAAAGCAATGGAAGATATGTCAACAAAAAATGATAAAAAAATCAAATTTATGATCGATGTGGCGGATTAATATGAGAAAAAAGGTTGTTATTACTAATTTAAACTTCGGGCAGAATCACACAGAATATATAAAGCTGCTGCAAAACGAAGGATATGATGTTGTGTGGAATACCCCTGCATCCTATGACCCGCATGATACTGTAAAGGCGGTCAAAGGATATGATGCAGCTATATGCGGCGGGGAGAAATATGATAAATGGGCATTGGATATACTAAGCGATAAGTTGAAAATTGTTATACGCCATGGAATAGGTGTTGATAATATAGACATAAATGCTGCAAAGGAACTCGGTATTGCAGTTACAAATGCCCCTGGACGCAATGCACGGGCAGTAGCAGAGCATGTTCTAACTATGATGCTCTCACTCACTCGCAGAATAACGCAGTTTGACTGTGAGATGCATTCTGGTATATGGAAGCCGCGTATGACAAGAGAGTTATACGGCAAAACCATAGGAATGGTAGGATTTGGCACTATTGCAAGGTGGCTTGCTGTTATGCTTAAAGGATTTAACTGCACCATACTTGCATACGATATCAATTTTGATGAAAAGCGGGCAGCGCAATTAGGAGTTCAATTTATGGAAGTTGATGACATGCTTCCAATATCCGACTTCGTAAGCCTGCATATTCCGCTTACAAGTGAAACTGAAGGCAGTATAGGGGCAGACTTTTTCAGCAAAATGAAGCCGGGTTCGTTCTTTTTTAACGCTGCCCGCGGGAAAATAGTCCGCGAAAAAGATCTCATTGAAGCGTTAGAGAATAAGGTTATAAAAGGTGCAGGATTGGATGTTTTCGAAAATCAGCCCTTAAGTCCTAACAGCCCCTTATGTAAGATGGATAATGTGATATTGTCTCCTCATACATCAGCCGTAACAGAGGAATCAATGCATGATACAATGGAATGTTCGATATCTGACCTAAAGAGTTTCTTTGAAGGCAGAGTTCCCGAGAATTTGCTTAATCCCGGATATGAAAAATTTATAAATGGAGGATCAAAATGATCAAAGTTAGTGAAGGTTTATTGAAAAAAAGAATAAAAAATAACGATTTGCTGTTAAGTGCAACAATATTGGATTCTAGGTCTACAGCTGTCATCGAGGCATACAATGCAGCAGGATATGATATGGTGCTTATTGATAAAGAGCACAGCCCATTGAATGAGGAAACTATTACAGATTTAATAAGGGTTGCCAGATGTTTAAGCTTTCCGGTTATGGTTCGCGTAGCAGAGGATTGTTATCATGAAATCAACAGGGCGCTGGATCAAGGGGCAGACGGCATATTTGTTCCGCGAATAAAAAGCAGAGAGCAGGTAGAGCGCATAGTAGAGATGATGAGATATAAACCATACGGCATTAAAGGACTTGCGGGTTCAAGCTGCCCTATTGGCAAGTATATAGGATGGAATACGGTTGAAGAGCAGATTGATACTGTGAACAATAACACTGTATTAGGCATTCAAATTGAAACCGCCGAGGCTCTTGATAATTTAGATGACATCCTTTCTGTTGAAGGTGTTGATATAGCATTGATAGGAAATGATGACCTGTCTATGAATATGGGAATACCGGGACAAGTTAAGGCTCCTGAATATATAGAAGCTGTAACCCATATCTTCGAAACCTGCAAAAAGCATGGTGTGCTTCCCGGAATAGCTACTGGCGATGTTGATACAACTGTTTACTGGATAAACAAAGGCGCAAAGGTTATATGGTATGCATGCGATATATATATGCTCCTTGCTGCATCAAAAAGGGACCTTGGATTAATAAGAGATCAGATAAGTGAATAATTGTGTTGTTATAAGATATATGGAGGATTAAATTGATTAAAACAATATCATTCTGTTTGCTCATTACAGCCACTTGCTTAATTACTTCTGCTCATGCAGTTAAGCCAACTGATGATGAAATAGACCTTGCGAAAAAATGGACAGCAGAACATTTTGTTAAACCCGATAAATCATCTGCTGCTGTTAAGGAACCTGAGAAGAAAATCGAACGGGGATTGCTGGTATTGGCTAATAACGATCCTGTTCAGAAAAATTCTCGCAATGGTGAGCCTTTAAAGATTCTTGATGAAGTATACACCAGAGGACTTTATTGCCATGCGGTAAGCAAAGTGATTGTACGGCTACCCGGTAAGGCAAAAACCTTCTCGTCTATCATTGGCTTAGATGCTCGTGCTGGCGGAGGGAGTGTTGTGTTTTCCGTAGCAATTGGTGATAACCAGATATACTCATCAGGTTTAATAACACAAGGTATGAAAGGCATACCTATCAGCGTAGATCTTAATGGTGCAGAGGAGTTTGTATTGTTGGTTGGAGATGGCGGAGACGGTATTGCCTGCGATCAATCCAACTGGGCGGAAGCGAAGGTAACAATGGAAGATGGCAGTGAAATTTGGCTTGCAGATCTTCCATTCATTGATAATTATATACCGTTGAATCAAAGAAGCATATATCAGCTGCCTTTCTCGTTCGTATATAATGGCGAATTTTCAGATCAATTCATTAAATCGTGGAATTATGATGAAAAAATCACCAAAATTGATAAAAACCGCAGCCAAAGAGTGATTACCTACACCGATCCTGATACCGGTCTTGCTGTAACACTAAAAGCAGTGGAATACAAAGATTATCCCACTGTAGAATGGACTGTTTATTTCAAGAATACCGGAACGAAAGATACGCCAATTCTTGAGCAGATTCAGGCTGTAGATACCAAGTTAACAGGATCCAGCTTAAAGGACTTTATCCTCCATCATAATGAAGGCACAACAGTTACAAGAAACGATTTTGCTCCGTTGACAACCACACTGAAGGCCTCAGAAAAACTGAGACTCACCTCGGCTCAGGGGCGTCCGTGTGCAGCAGTTTGGCCATACTTTAACATCGAAGGACCCGATTACGGTGTCATTGTAGTGGTCGGATGGCCCGGCAAATGGTCGATACAGTTTAACGGAGATGAAGAGAACAATCTTAGAGTAGCTGCAGGTCAAGAGCTTACACATCTCATACTGCATCCCGGCGAAGAGATTAGGACTCCGCTGATAGTATGCCAATTTTATAAAGGATCTGATATAGATAGAGTTCAAAACATCTGGCGAAGATGGATGCTGGATTACAATGTGCCTCGCCCTGGCGGAAAGCTTCCTAAGCCGCAAATGACTCCTTGCAGTTCGCATCAATATGCCGAAATGACAAAAGCAGACGAAGCAAGCCAGATAATGTTTGTCGATCGTTATGTTGAAGAGAGAGTGAAAATAGATTACTGGTGGATGGATGCCGGATGGTACCCATGTGATGGAAGCTGGCCTAAAACCGGAACTTGGGAAGTGGATAAAACAAGATTCCCTAATGGACTTAGAGCGATAAGTGACCATGCCCGCAGTAAGGGAATTAAGACCATCGTTTGGTTTGAACCGGAGCGGGTTGGTGGTGCAGGCACCTGGCTGTATGACAATCACAAGGATGATTGGCTGCTTGGTGGAACTCTTCTTAACCTTGGCAACCACGAAGCGTGGAACTGGTTGGTCAATCATATAGATAAAATCATAGTAGAAGAGGGGATTGACTTATACAGACAAGATTACAATATAGATCCACTGCCTTATTGGCGCAATAATGATTCGGTTAACCGACAGGGAATGACAGAAAATCTGTATGTTGCCGGCTACCTTGCCTACTGGGATGAGCTAAGAAAACGTCACCCTAACATGCTGATTGATTCATGTGCTTCAGGCGGACATAGAAATGACCTTGAAACAATGAGGCGTTCTGTACCTTTGCTTAGAAGTGATTATATATTTGAGCCGGTTGGGCAGCAGGGACACACCTATGGACTTGCAAAGTGGCTTCCGTATTTTGGAACAGGCGAGCGTGAGATAGATGCTTATATCTTCCGCAGCTGCATGGCTCCTGGAATGATACCATGCTGGGACATGCGTGATAAATCGCTGGATTATGATCTTATGCGCAAGTTATCCTCTGAGTGGCGCGCTGCTGCGTCAAACTATTTTGGGGATTATTATCCGCTTACTCCATATAGCCTTGCGAATAACACCTGGATGGCATGGCAGTTCAACAATCCGGAAAAAGGCGAAGGCTTAATTCAGGCATTCCGAAGAGACGAATCAACATCAGCTAATTACGTTTACAAACTGCGCGGATTGGATTCTAATTCCAACTACAATGTTAAAGATGCAGATACCAAAATCATACAAGAGATATCAGGCGCCGAGTTAATGGATAAAGGACTCAGAATTGAAATTCCATCCAAACCCGGTTCGGCATTGATTACTTACAAGAAAATAGATTAAGGATTAGTGAGATAATCGGCAGAGAGCTTATGTCTAACAGTTTGTTGATAGTATGTGGATGGCGCTCCATCCATGGCGGTTATAAAACATAAAAATTCAGCAAGTAAATTTTAGAAAGGTTGTTCAATATGAAAATATCTGCAATTTTTGCTATCTGTTGTGTAACTGTATTATCATCGGCTTTATGCAGTGCAGATATTAAGCAGATAGTTGATGCCAATAGAAAATGGGCTGAAGCTTCATTCAGTCCGAAAGCCGAAACACCGAAGTTTGAGAATAAGTTTACGATAATCCATGAAGATGGAGCCGGGGATACCAAAATTGGTGCCGGGGCTACCGGATGTCCGCTCAGATTGGGCAATAAAACATACAGGCATGGTATTGGAACGAATTCTCATGCTGTTTTCAAAATCACGCTGTCGAAGCCTGCCGCAAGATTTAAAGCGGATATAGGGATGGACAGGAATGTAGATGGTACAGTCGCTTCTTCGGCATTCCATGTAAATGTCGGCGGCAAAGATATATTTGTTTCTAAAATATTCCGTCCCAACGGCGAGGTTCAATCAATCGATGTTCCGTTAAATGGAGCGAAGGAATTCGACCTCATACTCGACACCGGCGGAGATGACCGAACATGCGATCAGGGCATTTGGGCGGATCCTAAGGTAATATTGGAGGATGGAACAGAGCTGTGGGTAGATGAGATTGCCGCGCAGGAAAATGTGATAATTGATCTCCCATTCTCATTCACATACGGCGGAAAGCATTCATCTGAGTTCATCCGGTCATGGAAAAGCGATGTGAAGCAGGTGAAAGCAGGGACAGACAAGTTGATACGCACCCTTACATTCACCGATCCTGAAACCGGCTTGGAAGTTAAGGCAGCTGCAAATATCTATCTTGATACTCCCGGTGTAGATTGGATAGTTTATCTTACTAATACCGGATTGAACGACACTCCGATTATCGAGAACTTCAGATCGGTGGATTGTTCGGTAAAGCAGTCGCAAGTCAAATTGCACAGATTAAAGGGAAGCACATCTTGCGCTGGGCTTACATTTGAGGATTTCCTTCCGTATGATGAAACTATTGATAAGGGCAAATCGGCCAAATTCGGTGTTGGAGATACACACTCATCGTTCGAAGTGTTCCCGATGTTTAATCTTGAATGGGTGAATGGCGGAATGATAACTGCAATCGGTTGGACAGGCTGCTGGGATGCCTCGGTTGGAATCGATGAATCCGGTGTTATGAATTTAAATGCCGGTATGACAAACATGAAACTTAAACTTCGCCCGGGAGAAACAATCCGAAGCCCGCGTATATTGCAGGTTCGATGGTCTGATACCGACGAGTTGGGATCATACAATTTGTTCCGAAAGACTATGATTGCTCATATCACCCCGCGGATAAACGGTGAGCCGGTTACCTCTCCTATCGCTCATGTAGGCAGCGGAATGTATGAAACAGTAAATTCAACTGAAGACATAGAAATGAGTTATATAAACTCCCTGAAAGGTTTGGGGTTTGAGTATTATTGGCTTGATGCATGGTGGTTCCGTCCTAGATATCCGGCAGGCATAGGGAATTGGGGATTTCCGCTCGATCGTATCCCTGATCCTGTTCGATTCCCGCATGGAGTTAAACCGATATCCGATGCTGCACGCAAAGAAGGAATGAAATTTGTATTGTGGATGGCTACCGAAACCGTTATGCCCGATACCTTCATTGCCAAAGAATATCCGGAATGGGTTGTTCCGGGCGGATTGTTCAATATCACCATACCCGAAGCCCGTGAGTTCATGACGAAATACATAAATGCGGCAATCAAAGGATTTGGTATGGATGTGTATCGTAATGACAGCGGACCGTCGCTGGGACATATGCGTCATCTGGATGAAAAAGATGGCCCAGATAGAACAGGCATCAGCGAGATAAGATATTTCGAGGCGCTTTATAAAATATGGGATGATGTGATAAAGGCGAATCCCCATCTCTTTATCGATAATTGCTGCGGTGGAGGGACAAGGATCGATCTTGAGACATGCGCCAGATCTATCCCGTTGTGGAGAACCGATACCCAAGTTTTCCTGTGTCCATCCCGACCGTTGGAGAATGCTATAGACAATCAGAAAAATACTGCCGCTCTCAGCAGATATGTGCCGTTCAATACAGGTGGAGTTGTAGGAACTACTCCTTACCTGTTTAGAAGCGGATTGAATGCCGGAATCACATTTGGCGAAGATACAAGACCCAAAGATTTTCCGCGCGAGACATTGAAACAAGCGATAGTTGAGGCGAAGCGGATAAGAAAATTCTTCTTTGGCAATATGTATCCGCTGCTCGATATCACAATCGATCCGAAGGCTTGGCATGCTGTTCAATATCATCGCGATGAATTTGATGACGGTATGGTGATGGTGTTTCGACGGCATGAGTCGCCATATATGTCGATGAAATGCTTCCTCCGCGAAATCGATCCAAAGGCAAAATATGAGGTAGTGAAATCATCGTCGTTCAAGCAGGGAAGACCTGTTATAATGAAAGGTTCTTCTTTGGCAGAGATATCGGTATCTATAAAGGATATGCCCGGTTCGATGCTTGTTGAATACAAGAAGGTAAAATAAAATTCAAAAGCTGATATTATGCAGTTGCACAGGAATGTAATAATCCACTGTGCATAGCAAATTGCAACAAATATAAGGCGGATGCTGCAAAAAATAGTATCCGCCTGTTTGTATACAAGCTTCTATTATTTTATGCGCTTTTGTAATAATGAAATTTGTGTTAATATATGTAAAATCCATTAGTAAAGGCAGATAATAGAAATGACAATCATTGTAATAGCAGTTATACTTGTTTTAATCTGGTCAATATTCACGTATAATGGATTTGTTTCGCTGCGCAACAGAGCTAACAATGCATGGTCAGATGTTGATGTACAGCTTACCAGACGTCATGACCTTGTGCCCAACCTGGTTGCAGTTGTTCAGGGCTATGCTGCGCCACTATGGCAGGTTCAATATGAAGATGGGAAGACGGTATACATAACGCAGCAGGGCAGGGCATATAATAGCTTAACGATTAATAATGCAGTTAATAGACAATAATAAATCTATCCGATTAACGGGTTGCAGACGGATATGTTCCGAATATTCGTCCGCAGCCTGTTTGACATCTTAATTATTCGATCGTTATATTTCAGATATTGAATGCTTAAATCAATGAAAATTTGCTGATATTTGTTATATAGATTTGTTTTTGTCACGGAGGATTATGATGTTTTCTTTTAAGCCTAATCTTATAAATATTGCATTTTCCATATTTTTAATCATGGTTTGCCTATGCGCCTGCTCCAAATCAGTAAAGCAGAAATATTTGGCTGATCAAGTTGCGGCATTCGAATTATCGCCGGATGGGAAGCAAATCGCATATGCCGACAATCAGGGACTCAAGACTATGGCTGTTAAGGGAGGTAAAGCCAAGTTATTATTGAAACTCAGTTTCCTTCCCGAACAATGGAAAAAAGATGCCCGCTGGCCGGTATATATCAGCACTAAAATCGCATGGTCGCCGGATGGGAAGAAGATCGCGGTCGCGGCGGTTTTTTTAGCTGAAAAAAAGAGCAAACTCACGATTGTTGATGTTCTGAGCGGTGATTCAAGTATAGTAGATCATGCGGGTTACTATGAAGCGCTTGCATGGTCGCCGGATTCAAAGCTTCTTGCATGGATCGCGTATTATGCGCCGATCAAACTCATTAACGGCAAATACAGGTTACAACAAGGCAGACAAGAGCTTCTTATCGGTTCTTCGTCGTCTTCCGGTCATGCGATCTACGATTATCCGCGGATGACCAACGCGTTGGCATACAGGTTGAGTTGGCTTCCATCCGGGGATATCGCATTCTCTCTCAACTGGACACAAATCGGACTGATGAAGCCGGACGGTTCGAATTTACGAGCCATACCTGCCGCGAACAAGCCGGGAAACCGAACCGACAATTGGATGCTCCGTTGGATAGAATCTCCCGACGGTACACAGATCGCATACAGTCTGGCTCGCGGGTTCCATGATGATAACGGTTCCCTATGGTCATACATAGTTTCAGATGGACAAATTGTTAAGGTATCTGATCAATACAGACCTCTTGATTTGGCTTGGAGCCAAGACGGATTTGGTATCTGGTTCGCCAATATGGGTCCCGGACCCGGAGCGCCCGGAATGCGTTACAATCCCCGCCCGCCGCATCAGCTGCATTGGATATCTACTGACGGCAAACGGCATCGA
>JAPXND010000079.1:0-12353 GCA_033808695.1 Armatimonadota bacterium | reverse complement strand
CTGTAATACTGGCTGTAAATAAATCTGATAACAGAAAGCTTGAGCAGGAAGGTGTAGAGTTTTATTCTTTAGGGCTTGGTGAGGTAGTTCCGATTTCTTCAATTCAAGGAACTGGTGTTGCAGATTTGCTGGACAAGGTAGTAGAATCTTTTCCGAGCAGCGAATCGCAGGCTGTATTTCCTGACGAATCGATTAAGATAGCTATAATAGGGCGGCCAAATGTTGGAAAGTCATCTTTGCTGAATACCATAGTTAAGGAAGAACGCTCCATAGTAAGCAATATTCCAGGAACAACACGAGATGCAATAGATACATATTTCCACCATGATGATAATGACATTGTGCTGATTGATACGGCAGGGATACGAAGATCGGGCAAGGTGCAGCAATCTGTTGAGTATTACTCAGCGCTGCGGGCAATAAGGGCAATAGAACGAGCAGATGTGGCGCTTCTTGTAATTGATGCGGATGAAGGATTGTCTGACGGCGATAAGCGTGTAGGCGGGTATGCAGATGAGGCAGGAAAAGCATTGGTGATAGTAGTTAACAAGTGGGACCTTATGAAGGGAAAAGGGATTACCATGGAGAGGTTCGCCCGTGAGTTGAGAGACCAGACTGGTTTTATGGCATATGCGGCTATAGTGTTTGCATCAGCGAAGAGCGGTCGAGGAGTAAATGGGATACTTGATTCGGCTATACAGGCTGCACAGAATCATGCGCTTAGGCTTTCAACCGGAGAGATAAATCGGATTATTCATGATGCGGTTGATCAACATCCATTGAACATAAAAGGGAAACAGTTTAAGGTGTATTATGCTACTATGCCTGCTGTAAAGCCTCCAACAGTTACAATTTTTACTAACAATCCCAAAATGATGCACTTTTCATATGCGAGATATCTTGAGAATCAGATTAGAAAAGAGTATCCATATGAAGGTACACCTATAAGGATTAAGGCGCGGAAAGCAGAAGGCAGACCAAAAATATAAGGTGTTCAAACTATGATAATGAAGATAATACTTGCAATTTTGAGTTATTTTGTGGGCAGCATTCCAATAGGTTATATTGTTGCAAAAAAGATAAAAGGAATTGATATAAGAGAGCATGGAAGCGGCAATATAGGTGCAACTAATGTATTGCGATCTATTGGTGCCGGACCGGCTATATTTGTTTTCATACTGGACATATTAAAGGGGCTGATACCGGTAGTTGCTGCAAAAGAGTTAATTCATCCAACATCACATTTATTCATCATGTTGTGTGGGGTTATAGCAGTTTTAGGGCATACACTGTCAATATTTCTTAATTTCAAAGGCGGGAAAGGCGTTGCAACCAGTTTGGGTGTGATAATAGGATTGAATCCATTAGTTGCGCTGCTTGGATTTGGGGTGTGGACTGTTGTCCTTCTGCTGAGCAAGTATGTGTCGCTGGCATCAATAATTGCAGCAATATCAGTTCCGATACTAATGTATGTATTCAGATCGCCAATTGTGTATACTATTCTTACATCAATAATAGCAGCGTATGTTTTGATTAAGCATCATTCTAACATTAAAAGACTAATCCAAGGGAATGAAGCAAAATTCGGAAAGAAAATAAATATTTGAGGTGATATCATGAGCGCCAATGAGAAAGATCCTCTTGTTGTATTAGCAAAGAAGGCAGTAGAGGAGTATGTAAGAAATGGGAGGGTTATTAAACCTGATCATTCACCAATACCAGAAGAATTGAATAAGCCTGCCGGTGCGTTTGTAAGCATGAAAATTAATGGAGAATTGCGCGGATGCATTGGAACTATTGAGCCTGCACAATCCAGTTTGTCTGAAGAGATTATATCCAATGCGATAAGCTCAGCGACCAGGGATTATCGATTTAATCCGGTGAAGCCGCACGAACTGGACAAGATTGATTATTCGGTGGATGTGCTGAGCGAACCTGAACAAATATACAGCTTGGATGAGCTGAATCCTAAGGTTTATGGTGTGATTGTTGAATCGGGAAGGAAAAGGGGTCTGCTGCTGCCTGACCTTGAAGGTGTAGATACAGTGGAATATCAGGTGAATATTGCCATGCGCAAAGCTGGTATCACTGCGGATGAAGAGATAACTCTGTATAGGTTTAAGGTAACAAGGCATGAATGATGCAGGAAAGATTTGCAGGCTTAAGGTGGTGCTTGCTTCGGCATCTCCGCAGCGAAGGAGTCTTTTATCCAAGATTTGCGATGAATTTGAGGTTGTTCCAAGCGGGTTTGATGAGAAGAAGATTGTAAAATTACTGCCTGAGGAGTATGTAAAGGAATCCGCTCAGGGGAAGGCGATGGATGTTGCAAATCGGATTGAGAGCGGATGTGTAATAGGTTCTGACACGATAGTAGTGTTGGGCAGCGATATTTTAGGCAAGCCGACTGATAATGATGATGCATATCGAATGTTGAATATGCTTTCTGGAAAAACTCATTCTGTTTATACAGGAATCTGTGCAGCGCTGGTATCTGAGAGCAGGATAGAATCTGTTTTGGCTGACTATGAAAGGACTTATGTAATATTCAAAAAGCTGAGCAGAGAAGATATTCTTAATTATATAGATACAGGTGAACCTATTGAACGTGCCGGCGCATATGCAATCCAGGAGAAGGGCTATGAGTTGGTAGACCACTATGATGGCGATTTTGATAACATAGTTGGGCTTCCTGTTGAGAAATTGAGAACAATGTTGGAGCAGCTGTCTTTGTATGGAAATTGAGACTCTTACTTATCTATTTACAGAGGCAGGCAAAATTCTTCTTGAAGAAGCAAAAGACGCTGATGATACATTCCTTCGTGCTTCTACGATGCTTCGGAAAAGATATCCTGTGGATGCCGTTAACGCTGCACTTGAATTGATTGATCTTCGTAAGCGTGCTGCAAAGAAGTTCAGATTATCGGATAGGATGTTTTTCACAAAAGAGGCGCTTGAACAGTCGTCTGGCGAGGTAATGTCAAACTACCATGCAGAAAGATTCCCTGTTGGTTCCAGAGTGTATGATCTTGGGTGCGGGATAGGCGGTGATACGATAGCTATCGCTCAGAGGTGCATCGTAGAGGCAGTTGATTTTGACCCAGTAAGGGCTGCAATGGCAGAAAAGAATGCCGAGGTTTACGAGATTCTGCCTAATGTTGCTGTAAAGTGTGCAGATATAACAAAAATGGATTTAAGTGCTGATTATGCATTTATTGATCCTTCAAGGCGCATTAATGGAAGGCGTGTGAGAAGCCTGAATTATATAAGCCCGTCAATTGATTTTATCAAATCACTCAGAGACAATATACCATCATTTGGGGTTAAGCTCTCTCCAGCATCTGATGATGCTGAGTTGGAATCTCTTGATGCAGGCATTGAGTTTGTTTCAGAAGCCGGTGAATGCAAAGAGGCTGTAGCATGGTTCGGTGAATTCAATGAAGGGACAACTTCTGCTGTTATTCTGCCATCAAGGAGCAGGATTGTAAAAAAGGTTAATATCAGCATCAATGTATCGCAGCTTGGAGAGTATGTATATGAACCTGATCCTGCTGTTATTCGTTCACATACCGTTGATGATCTTGCGGAGTTAATCAATGCATGGCATATAGACTATGCACAGCCTTTTTTATCATCAGACTCATATGTAGACACACCATTTGCAAATTGTTACAGAGTATTTGATTATTTTCCATTCAATGTGAAACGAATAAATAAATATCTGCGTTATAATGACATAGGCAGCGTAATTATAAAAAAACGCGGCGTTCCATTTGAGCCTGAGGATATAGCAAAGAAGCTAAAGGCTAAAGGAAACAAGGAAATAACATTATTGATAACTAAAATAGATAATAAGAATATGGTGATTGTATGCAATCGCTGTTTGATGGAGTGAAAATGAGAAAAAGATTTATTATACTTTCATTAATGTTATTATTTACTGCTTCTATATTGCATTCTGACAGTGTTATTAAGAAAAGCAATTACAGAGGCTGGGCTGATTCGTATCAGATAACTGACGGGGTTTATAGTGTTATAGTTGTACCAGAAATTGGCGGCCGCATAATGGAATATTCAAAGAATGGCGTAAATTTGTTCTGGCAGAATTCCGAGTTGTTTGGGCAGAATTTTTCGATGGTGAAGAAATGGCATAACTATGGTGGGTTTCAGGTGTGGGCAGCGCCTCAGGAGCTATGGGGATGGCCGCCCGATCCTTATATGGATTTTGGACGATGCAATGCTGAAGTTATCGGGAATCCCGGCAATCAAAAATTGAGAATCACGGGTGCTGCAAACCTCAATTTAGGATTGATTTCAACGCGTGATATATCCATGAATAACAAAGGTGAAGTGAGTGTAGTTTCTACAATTCACAATATTTCCGGAAAAACTATCAAATGTGGAGCGTGGAATGTTACTTATATGCAAACACCAGCCTTTGCAGCTTTTCCAATAAAATCTGGAAGTAAATTCAAAGGCGGAATTGAATATTTTACAGCTAAATCAAAACAGAGTAAACAGTTTAGTGTTATTGATAATATATGCATTACAGAATATATGAACGAAGACGGGTTGATAGGATCTGATTCTGATGGTCCATGGTTAGTATATTTCAACAAAAATATTGCTTACATTAAACAGATAAATCCTATGGAAAAAAATGCTGCTTATCCAAACAATGGATGTTCTGTTCAGATATTAACAAGCAGCGCTCAATTTAATTATATAGAGCTGGAAACATTCAGTCCGCTTAAATCACTGAAACCGGGTGAATCAATATCCAATACCGAAAGATGGCGAATTCAAGAGCTTACACAGCCGGTATTATCAAAAAAAGATGTTATTAAAGCAATAAATGGAATGAAGGGCAAAAAGTGGCTTCCATAACACTAAGTTTAATCTACATTAGCATTGCCTATTAGAGTAATATATCCATCATTTACTACAATTTCATCAAGGGTTACCGGTAAATTGAATGATGCAGTATCGAAAACAGGATTGTATCTATCAATCATTCCTTTTACCAGTGAAGACGGTATAGGTAATATGGAGAGTGAACCAGTATCTGCTTCAAAATTGATTTTAGTTCCGTCCTTTATTATAGGTTTACCAGTTATTGACATTTCCATTTCAATACCAGCAAATGATGGATTAACATCTGCAGATATTGAATTATCCTTAAAAGAAATTTTTATGAAACTGCCATATGTTTTATGTTTGCTTACGTAAGAGTTAACAGCTGCATCCGATACATCGGCGGAAAATTTGGTTTCCGCAACACTTTTAATTGCTCTTGTGCGTGGATTAAATCTAACATCTTCCATATCTATTATCATTTTATCAACAAGAATATCCTGCATCTCTACATCAAATCCCTCAATATGCAGACTTTTAATTTTGCCGGATGCTATGCTTGCATCTGATCCTTTTACCGTAACTTCATAAGATTTTGCATTGCCAATTCGTTCAGCCAGACTTTCCTTTACTCCTTTTTCCACCTTTGAACGAACGATTCCTGTTGAACATCCTGCTATAAGAATGATGATAATCCCTAAAAGAAAGATACTTTTATTCATATGCTGCTCCATGTAAATATTGTTGATTTTAATTTTAATAGATAATAACATATTACCTCAGATGAGACAACTTGACTCAAAATTTTATTTTAAGATATATTGTAATATACAAATAAAATTATACAATGGATGAATGTAAAATGACTATTCCAATAATTGGAATAATAGGACCCACTGCAACTGGCAAAACAGCTGTGGGTATAGAGCTTGCCAAAATGATTGGCGGTGAAATCATTTCCGCCGATTCTATGGCAGTATATAAAGGGATGGATATTGGCACGGCAAAACCAACGATTGAAGAACAAGCAGAAGTTAAATTCCATTTGATTGATATAATAGATCCTGATGAAGAATTCAGTGCTGTCATATTTAGAAATATAGCGTATAATATAATAGACGATTTGATTTCAAAAGATAAAATACCAATAGTTGTTGGCGGAACCGGACTTTATATTAAGGCGCTTACAGGCGGATATAATATTCCTGAAGCCAAGCCAAATGAAAAGCTTCGTGATAAATTAAGTTCCCTTGCTAAGATTCATGGCAATGAGTTTTTGCTTAATAAACTTAAAGCAATTGATCCGATTACAGCAAACAAGCTGCATTGCAATGATATTAACAGGATAATACGTGCCATAGAGGTTTTTTCCGTAACCGGAAAGCCAATATCATATTTTCATCAAACTGAAGGCAGTTCAGAATTCCCATATCAGATTAGATTATTTGGATTATCTGTATCTCGGGAGACCCTATACAAAAGGATTGAAGATAGAATTGATTGCCAGATTAAGGATGGGTTTATTGATGAGGTGAAATTGTTATTAGAAAACGGCTATAATAAAAACATCCATTCTATGAAGGCTTTAGGATATAAGCATATTGCGTCCTTCTTATCAGGGGAATGCGACTTTGATACGGCTATTGATTTATTCAAACGAGACACAAGACGATTTGCAAAACGTCAATTAACCTGGTTTCGTGGTATGAGTGAGATAGAATGGATAGATGCTGAGAATTATAGCAAAAATGAAATGTGTGAACAAATAATAAAAAGTATTAAAAATTAATTTTTAAAGGATTAAAACGAATGCTAAAAAACCAACAGAATTTGCAGGATATGTTTCTAAACATGATGCGGAAAGACCACTTGCCAATAACAATTTATTTAATAAGTGGTGTTCAGCTTAAGGGTGTTGTTAAAGGGTTTGACTCATTTACTATTTTGTTAGATTCGCCTGTTACTAAAATTCCTCAAATTGTATATAAACATGCAATTGCTTCTATTGTTCCAGCAAACCCAATAGATATTTTCATTGAAAATGGAGATGAAAATGCAGAATAACAATACGATACCATTTATAAAAGCTCATGGAATAGGGAATGATTTTGTTATTATTGATTTGCTAAACAATCAACTCGAGTATAATTGGTATGAGCTTGCAAAAAAAATGTGCGATAGAAATTTCGGTATAGGAGCAGATGGTCTTATACTAGTGCTTCCTTCTGCTGCTGCCGATTATAGAATGCGGATAATTAATTCGGATGGCACTGAACCAGAGATGTGTGGAAATGGAATACGATGTTTTGCACGATATCTGCTTGATAATGATCTTGCAGGAACTTCTATGACTATTGAAACTCTTGCTGGAGTAATGAAAATTGATATTATATTTGAACAAGCTTTAGGTACAGGCTTTAGAGTTGATATGGGCAGACCTATACTAAATGCAAAAGATATTCCTGTAAACGGATTTGAAGATAATGTTTTATCTGAGCAGATAGATGTTGATGGTGAAATGCATACAATAACTTGTGTTTCTATGGGTAATCCGCATTGTATTATTTATACTGATGATGTAGATTCCATCCACCTTGAAAAAATAGGTCCAAAAATTGAGAACCATCCAACTTTTCCAAGAAAAATTAATGTAGAGTTTGTTCAGATAATGAATAACGGGGAAATAAAAATCCGTGTATGGGAAAGAGGAGCCGGCATAACACTTGCTTGCGGTACAGGAGCATGCGCCTCAGTAGCTGCATCAATACTGGATAAGAAGATTGACCGCATTCCAACAATTGCACATCTGCCCGGCGGTGATTTATCCATTGAATGGAACGAAAATGGGCATATATATATGACAGGTCCGGCGGAAATAGTATTCACAGGAACATACTGTATTTGAAATTGATATGTGAAGCAGGTTATAATTGGTTTATTATTTCAACCCAATTAAGGAGGATATCTCTTGATCCGATATGCAGATAGATTAAACTCAATTCCACCATATCTATTTGGTGAAATAGCTAAAATGAAATCCAAAGCAATTGCAGAAGGTAAGGATTTAATTGATTTTGGAATAGGCGATCCAGATCAACCAACACCCCAACCAATAATTGATTCTATGATAGAAGCTATTAAAGACCCTTCTAATCATCGATATGACGAGTCTGATTATGGACTTCCGTATTTCATTGAATCAATAGCAAAGTGGTTCAAAATGCGCTTCAATGTGGAGCTTAATCCAAGCAAAGGTGAAATACTGCAGTTGATTGGCTCAAAAGAAGGATTAGCGCATCTTGCATGGGCATTTGTCAATCCTGGTGATGTATGTTTAGTGCCCGACCCAGGATATACGGTATACAAAGTTCATACTTCTATGGCAGGGGGTACTCCATATGTAATGCCGCTGCTGGAGAAGAATAATTATCTGCCTGATCTCTCTGAGATACCTTCGGATATTGCAAAAAAATCAAAATTGATGTATATAAATTATCCTAATAATCCTACGGGAGCAATTGCTACACCAGATTTTTTTGCTGATGTTGTTGAGTTTGCAAAATCAAATGATATCATTGTTTGCCATGATGCAGCATACTCAGAAGTTTGTTTCGATGGATACAAAGCCCCTAGTTTCTTGGAAATTCCCGGTGCGATGGATATAGGTATAGAAATGCATTCATTGTCAAAAACCTATAATATGACAGGCTGGCGAATAGGATTTGCAGTCGGCAATGTAGATATAGTAAAAGGTCTTAATAAGATGAAGTCTAATATAGACTCAAAGCAATTTTCTGCAATAGCCAGCGCTGCCGCTTATGCATTGTTAGAACTTGACGGAAACAAAAAGACATTAGAGCTCTATCAGAAAAGACGAGATATAATCACTGATGGACTAAACAGTTTGGGATGGAAGCTGCCAAAAAGCAAAGCAACTCTGTATGTATGGGCGCCGGTTCCGCCAAAATATACATCGGTTGAGTTTGCGAAAATGATGATAGAAAAAGCCGGTATATTAATTGGTAACGGCGCCGGTTATGGGCAGTATGGTGATGGATATTTCCGAATGTCGCTTACAGTAAGCGGTGATGTTAATGGTGAAAGAATTCAGGAAGCCGTGAGAAGAATGCAGGAAAACATAGAAATAGATTGGTAATATAAGCTGTAACAATACCGGCATAGCAAACAAGCGTGCCGGTTTTTTTATAAATAGATTGAATAATATTAAAATTGCAGCTAAAATTGATGCAATGATCTTTTGGAAGTAATTGGATGATAGAAATTGATCAAACAGAAAAAGCGATACTTGTGAGCATTGATTCGGGTGATGAATATATAGATCGCTCATCGCTTGATGAGCTCTTTGAGCTTGCGTCTACCGCAGGCGCAGAAGTTATAGGTGAATTCTCTCAAAAGCGAAATAAGCCAGATTCGAACAGGTATTTGGGGCAAGGTAAATTAGAAGAATTATATACAGAAGTTCAGGAGATGCAGGCAGACCTTGTGATTGTTAATGATGAACTAACACCTACTCAGCAGCGCAATATGGAGGATACAGTAACAGTAAGGGTGATAGACAGAACACAGCTCATTCTGGATATATTCGCACAGCGTGCGCTGTCAAAAGAAGGGAAGCTTCAGGTAGAGCTTGCCCAGATGGAGTATATGCTTCCAAGGCTTGTAGGTTCCGGCAAAGCGCTCAGCCGTCTTGGTGGAGGGATTGGAACCAGAGGCCCGGGTGAAACAAAACTTGAAACTGATCGCAGACGGATTAGAGACCGGATAACAAAACTTACAGGCGAACTTGATACAATTCGCAAACAGAGGAAAACACAAAAGCAGGGGAGAGAAAACCTTCCATATCCATCTGCAGCAATAGTAGGGTATACAAGTGCTGGTAAATCAACGCTGCTAAACATTCTTTCCGGTTCTAATGTTCTTGCTGATAGAAAGCTGTTTGCTACACTTGACCCCACAACACGAAAGATTACTCTCCCGGACGGGTGGTCAATACTGATTACTGACACGGTAGGATTCATTCGTGATTTACCGCATAATTTGGTGGTAGCATTTAGAGCTACTTTGGAAGAAGTAACAGATGCAGATTTTTTAATCCATGTGGTTGATGCAAGCCATCCGGATATGGAATCACAAATAGATTCGGTGAATGAGGTGTTATCTGAGCTTGATGCGGAAACAAAACCTGCAGTTATGGTGTTTAACAAGAGTGACCTTGTTGTAGATCAATATAGCCTAAGAAATCTTGTTGCCAATACTCCTAACAGTGTGTATATATCAGCCTTATCCGGTGAAGGATTGCCTCAGCTAATGTCAGTTATACAGAGTGTGTTAAAATCAATGCTCGTTCATGTTACCATGAGATTCCCAAGCAATAGAAATGATCTTGTATCACAGTGCTACGATAATGGAAAAATAATAAAGGCTGAATACACTGAAGATTCTATTTTTGTAGAAGTAAATCTATTATCATCAGTTGCAAACAGTTTTAAATCTTATATAATACAAGAATAAATTGTGTAAAAAATAATATGTTTATAACAATAATATCATTCATGCGAAGAAACCCAGTTATACCTTCAAAATTTTTTTATATAGATTTTTTATTATATTTTTGTTAAATTGAACCGGATTATTATTCAACCTTTCTATGTTCACCGAATTTGTTAGAATTTCTAAATCTTCTGCATTTACATTTTGTGGCGGCAATATTTCAAGTCTTTGCAGCATTTTCTCAAAGAATGAAATTGCATCTTTATGATTTTGCTGTCCCAATGCAATTGCAATCTCATCAAAATTCTTCATTTGCCTCCAGACTTTAGGAAGGCATATGGCAACAGAATGTCCGTGTGTAAGCCCATAGAGAGAGGTTAGTTTATAGCTCATAGCATGGGGCGCAGTTGTTGTGGTGATATTTATAGCCTTGCCTGCTAAATTGGAAGCGATAAGCATTTTTGTATTGCCGAGATCTTCGTTTTTTAAATAGCTTTCCATATTGTTAAGAATTAAATCTATTGCTTTTTTAGAATATTGAATACTTTCTTGAGTTGCTCTTTTTGACCACCAAGATTCAATAGCTTGGCAAAGTGCATCGAGCATGGTACATTTTTTCTGATATAGAGGCAATGTTTTAAGCATATCAGCCTGTAAAATAACATATTCAGGCAAAAGTCTTTCATCGGCAATAGACTTTTTTTTACCATTTTCATAAACGACTGCGAAATGGGTTGATTCGCTGCCGGTTCCGGAAGTTGTAGGAACAGCCATTATAGGAAGATTAACACCATTATAGTATTTTATTGCCTTTGCTGTATCGATGCTGCTCCCGCCGCCGATTGCTACAATAAAGTCACAATTACTCTCTTTTAAAACTTTTACTCCCAACTGTATATCCTCAAGAGTTGGGTTGGAGGTAAAATCATTAAACCTTGTAACTTTGCAAGGGAATTCTATGCCGAATGAATCAAAAGCGCTATCACATACTAATAATGGCTTTCTGTTTTTTAATAGTTCAAACGCTGAAAAATCATAAAAAGTCTGCTGCATGATTAATACTCCTTTGTAATTCTATAGTGTGTATAAATGAACCATACCTGTCCAAAATGCTGCTGAGTGTCAACATAAATAATTCATTTTGCTATTTAATTATATCATACATATAGTACTAGTAGGGGTTGCGGGAAATGACAAATATTTGATATAAATATAGCTGTAAATAAAAGAAATGTATATCTCACATAATAAGTATACTATAAAAAAAGGTTTTTTTAAATGAAGAATATTGCTCTAATAATTTTGATAATAGTTGTATCAGCCATTGGTATATCGGCACAGACAACATATAATAACATATTGCATACAGATAGGAGGTCAAAACTAATGAATACACCTGTAGATATTTCACCATGGATAAATGTATGGCGTTCCGATGTTAAGGTTCAATCTAAACCTGAATCATATTTCCTTCCAAGAGTATTGGATAGGGTGAACAACGTTTATCGCAGGATTTATCATGAACATTCTTATGAGGAGAGAAAAAGCTATTACTATAATCAGAAGGATCTTTTAATGGAGTATCCGCAGAAGCCTGAAGGGAAGCTTTTAACAGGTGCATTGTGGGTTGGCGGCCTTAATGATTTCAGTCTGCAGCTAAAATGGCCAAAGAATGCTTCAATACCGGCAGCAGATTCAATAGATGTAAGGATATATCCCACATCTTACGGATGGTTTGGGTGGACTGTTGAACGATTGCTTGGAAAGCCGAGTGTATCTTCTGACAATCGTGTATGGACATACAAAAGTGATCCAAGTGAAAAAATGGATGCTGAATACAGTATGCAGGTTCCTGCAGCTACCGAAGTAATAGCTGTTTACTGCAATAAAGATGATGTCCCCGTTCCTGAGATAAGCATTACCAGCCCGGAAGTTGGCAATTGGAATAGTATGGATATTGAAATTGAATGGGGGTTTTATCCAAAAGAAGA
>JAPXND010000078.1:0-12566 GCA_033808695.1 Armatimonadota bacterium | reverse complement strand
AGTCTGGTATACAACGAGTTGACGCAGATTATATGCCATTCTATGACAGAGCTGAGGCTGACAAACCCCAAACTAAATGCAAGAATTACACCTGCTCACAGCGATGAGTATTTTGACTTATTATCGAAAACAGCATTGTCTGGAACCAATAACATTGCCATATTTAACGATGAGGCGCTCATTAAGGCGCATTCCAGCATGGGTAAAGCTATTGAAGACTGCAGGATATATGCCAACGGCGGATGTCAGGAACCTATGCTGCAAAATAATGAAGTCAACTTCAAAGCTTACATATACGTCAATCTGCTGAGAATTCTTGAAATGACTCTATACCCGGAGCGAATCACAAACGCCGATAGAGAATATTTTGTTGGATTAGCTGATGACAAACCCCTAACCGCAAAAAGTTGGAGTGAATTCTATTCGTTATTTTTAACTAATTTCAAAAGCGTCATAGATGGCATATCTGCAATTGCTGCAGATGCAGGTTCTAAAGCCTGGATTACAAACCCAAGTCCTATGCTGTCAGCAACAATCGATGACTGTATAGAAAAGGGTATGGATATGTTTCAAGGCGGAGCAAGGTATAATTCCGCAAGCCTTGCGCTTAATGGCTTCGGTACACTGTTGGATTCGCTGTATTCAATAAAGCAATTGATTTACAATGAACAGAAGATTACAATCGATGAATTAAAATCTGCTTTAGATAATGATTACAATGGATATGAGGATTTAAGGGAGTATATACTGAAACACATCCCCAAATATGGTCAGGATAATGATTCTGTCAATGCATTTGCCAAAACGCTTGCTTCAGATATAGCAGAAAGAAGCAGCGGGCAGGATAATGGCAGAGGCGGAAAATTTGAAGCATCGCTATTTACCTATTTCCTGTATAAGGTATGGGGAGAAAATTGGCAGGCAACACCGGATGGCAGACATAAAGGCGATTTTTTCGCACGCGGAATCAATCCGGATGAGAAATACTCGGGAGAAATGACTTCTCTTATGAACTCTGTCTGCTCGGTTCCCGCTGATCTCTTCCCCGGGGGATGCATAGTTGATGTAACTCTCCCAACTGGAATCGGCAATCGTATTGATATTGTCTCTGCTGTTATAAAAAGATTTTTAGATGGCGGAGGATCCATCATGCAGATAAACATTCTTAACAGAGATGACTTAATAGATGCAAAACTCCATCCGGAACGATATCCATCACTTACGGTAAGAGTATGCGGCTACAGTGTATATTTCACTTCGCTTAATGACAGCTTCAAGGATGAAATAATAGCACGAACTTTACAAACTTACTAACAATAGGATTATAGCACAGTGGGATAATACCATGACAACACAAGATAAATCTACTCTTGATACAAGACTTGAATTACTGCTGCCGGAAGCATTGAAGGCTAGCCGAAGAAATATGGTGCCCGAAATAATCTCGCCTATTATGCCTTCAATATGGGCGGAAATACCGGAGAATCTGCCTATTGATATACGATGCGCAATGGCAGAGAGGGAGACAATGAGGATTGCACCATTGGATATGCAGGCAGGAGAGCTTCTTGCAGGCAGACTTAATCCTTATGCAGATCTTTCATTGTTCAAGGATAAACCTCAAGGCATACGCCCTTTCCCCGGAGGACAGACTGCTCATACCGCTCTTGATACTGAAAAACTTCTGAAGCTTGGCATAAAAGGAGTTATACAGGAAATAGAGAATAAAATGGAATCTGCAAACAGCAGCCAGATGGTTTTCTATAAAGCCGCATTAATCAGCTTAGATGGTTTTAGAATACTTGCCAAGCGTTTACAGTCTATGGCATTGGAAATATCAGAAACAGCCGTTAATCCCCAACACAAGCATGAGATGAAAAGGCTTGCGGATATACTATCCCGTGTTCCTGAGAATCCTGCAGAAAGCTTTTACGAAGCCATTCAGGCAATGCATCTGTTGTATTTCGCAGCATTTATCACTGTAATGGGATTATTCGGCACCGGCAGACCGGATGTTATCCTTCTACCATATTATAAAGCCGATATACATTCCGGGCGAATAACAGATGATGAAGCCTTTGAACTAATATGCTCACAGATTATACTCATGAACTACCTGTTTGCATTACCTCAGCCGGTAAGAGTTGGCGGATTGGATAAATCCGGTGCAGATACAACAAATGAACTCTCATATATGTTCCTCAATGCAGATAAAAGAGTAGGATTGCTCAATCCATCAATGGCAATAGGAGTCAATGAATCAACACCGAATGATCTGCTTGAGATTGGTGTTGATTCCCTGCTTTCAGGATTGACAAAGCCATCACTATTCAATGACAGAGTTATAACAAAAGGCTTAATGCAATACGGCGCATCGTATGAAGATGCGGTCGACTATATCCATTCAACCTGTGTAGAGATCAGCATGATTGGGAAAAGCAATATCTATGTTGCAAGTCCATATATCAACCTGGTAAAAATTCTTGAGCTGATGTTAAATGACGGTAAGCCAATGAATCCGGAATACGACCCTAACGATTTTTATAACTATACCCGTATTACTCCCCCATCCTTGGATTCATACAGCAGCTTCGATGACTTTTTGGATGGATACAAACAGCAGCTATCTGCAAAAATAGAAGATGCTGCAAATATGATAGCAAATCTCCGAAAAGCACGTTATGAAGGATGGGCATTTCCATTCCAATCCTGCTTTACAGATGATTGCATAGAGAAAGGCTTGGATATAGACCGCGGTGGAGCCAGATACATATGGACCGAAACATCGTGTGTTGGTTTGGCCAATCTTACCGATTCACTCTCCGTAATCAAAAAGCGTGTGTTTGAAGATAAAACTCATACACTGCAGCAGCTGAAAGACATGCTGATTTCCAACTTTGAAAACTGCGCCCCTTGCTCAAACATCCAATATGATGTAGACATGTATGGAAATGATGCACCTGAACCAGACAGCCTGGCTGCAAACATTGTAAAGCTTATCTATTCAGAACATGAGAAGCACAAAGACTATCTCGGCGGTCCCTTCATTCCGGGATTTTTCTGCTGGGTCATGCACCGAATCCTTGGTGAACAGACTTGGGCATCACTCGATGGCCGTCACGCCGGAGACGTTTTGGCAGATGCAGCCGGCTCTGCGCAGGGACGCGATAAAAGCGGTCCCACTGCAGCAATCAGATCGGCAACATCATGGAATCATGAACCGGGAATCGGAGGTATTGCCGTTAATCTAAGATTTGATTCACACCTGAAGAATAATCCAAGCGCAAAATCCAAAATAGTAAACCTAATCCGCGCCTTTATGGAGCTTGGCGGGTTTGAAATGCAGCTAAACGCAGTAGATTCCAAAACTCTGCGCGATGCCCAGCTTAACCCGGAAAAGTATGATAATTTGTTGGTAAGAGTTGCCGGATACAGCGACTATTTCACTCTGCTTGATCCAAAAATGCAGGCGGAAATAATCAGCAGAACTGAACATTCGATCTAAGGAGATAATTAATGCCGCCACTTAAAGCAGCAGCTGCCAGAATAGATATACCTGTTAATACACCCAATCCATCCATAATGGGGATTTCCAATGATAAGCAAGTTGAGCCGGAAATCCCGCTAAGTGCAACATCACTGGTGATTGATGCCGACAGCCGTATTTGCATAATATCATGCGACGCACTAGCTCTCGATAAAGAAACATGCGATGCCATATCATCTGCAATAGAGGCGGAATGCGGCATACCTGCATCAAACATTATGGTTTCCGCCACTCATACGCATCATGTTCCGCTTACGGTTAATCTGCTTGGCATACCCTGCGATGATGATTATAAGAATTCCATAATTCAGGCAGCAGTCAAGGCAGCAAAAGAATCTGCCGCTTATCTGGATAACAATCCTACTAAAAATGAAGCAGATGCCGAATTCTTTTTCGGAGTTGGCAATGAATCAACAATTGGCAAAAACAGCCGATTCATCCTTAAAGATGGCGGAATCTCATGGCTCGACCACAAGCCGGAGGAACTTGTTCGGCCAACAGGACCGATGGACCCGGAGCTTCCATTGATACTGCTTAAGCGTCCTGATGGATCAACATCTATAGGAATCTTTAATCATTCAAACCACAACATTGGATATAAAGATAAACCTCTGTCACCCGGATTTTATACTCTTGCAGCAAGAGAGCTGGAAAAAAAACACGGCGGAAATTTTATTTTCCTTCCCGGCGCATTTGGATCCACACACCCGCTTGACCTTCAGGTTGAAGAACGGATTAGCAGACTGTGCAATGAGATCAACGAGATAATACCTAATGCAAAGCTTGGTCTTTTTGGTATGGTAGAAAGCAAAAAAACGCCATTCACATATCGCATTTGCCAATTCAATGAGGAGGAAGAAGATGCTGCTGTTTCAAGCTACTGCAATAAGTATCTTGACAGCCAAACCGCAGCGAATTTCATCAACATGTTCAGAGACATGAGGAAGGAACTCTATCCTCACCAGGGGGAAGAGCGGGAATCAGTTATACAAGCCATAAGATTAGGAGATATAGCAATAATCGGGGTTCCAGGCGAACTCTTCACATCATTAGGATTGGAAATAAAGCGCCGTTCACCTTTCCGCCATACCATCATTGCTGCAATAGCAAACGATTATATCGGCTATCTGCCAGATATGAAAGGATTTGAGCATGGCGGATATCAAACTTGGGCTGGGCTTCAGTGCAGAGCGGAAAAAGGCACCGGTGAGTCAATTGCAGATGCAGCGATTGATCTGCTCTATGATATCTGCGATGACAGCTGCATGTGTGAACCCAGCATCCGCGATGTAACTGAAAGCGACGCATTAGCATTGCAAACATTCTATAACTCCCTTGACCATGAAGCACGGGTAACATTCCGCCCTATGGGATGGACAGCCACATTCAGCGATTTCGAATATGTGGTGCAGGGTGCAGCTAACAGAACAAGATACGATGTTGTAATAGAGCGCAATAATCAGATTCTTGGCTGGGCATTCATTGCTGGCTTTGAAAACGAATATCCGGTCTTTGGTATCGGAGTATCAAAAGAGCTTCGCGGCAAAGGATTTGGGAAGAAGATTATGAGCCGTGTGCTTGATTATGGCCGCAGGAACAGAAACAACAAAGGGATAGACCTCACCGTTGTGCAGACCAACGATCCTGCCCGCTTGTTGTATGAAAGCTTTGGCTTCAGAAAAACAGGTTCGCTTGATGGCGGCGACGGACTCATGTATTATTCCATGCGCCTGGATTTTGAATAACTATTCGCTATTTGAATCGTGGAAGACATTATCATCATTATCATCATCATCTTCTTCATCATCAGCGTGAGATAATTCGTCTTCCATTTCCATTCGTTTAATCGCCTTGCGCCTATGCAAAGTATACGCCTTATATGCAAGAAGTATCCCTACAACCATGAGCGCCGAAACCAGAGCCGACAGTAGATTAGACCATCTGCCAAGCCGATACTTATCAACCATATAAGCACGCCAGTCATTCTCAAATTGGGTAGAATCAACACCTATGCTATATCTAAGAGCTGTATCAAAATCATTGCCGTCTGCAATCTCATCAAGCAGATCGTTTATGCTCGCCTCCGAATAAGCAGCGGTCATATATTTCACAGCAGAATAGCTCTGCACATATGCAGCAGCCTTTTTCTTGTCATCAGCAGGAAATACATTGGTAAGCTTAGAAAATGGAATAAACCTTCCGCTGGATGCAATCTCGCCAAGCAGATCGGCATCTCCAGGCGACCAGTCTTCAGCCAAGTATTTAGCAATTCCCTCATGCATCCACAACGGCAGATCAGCGGTTTTTCCAGCCAATTTTTTATATATTAGAATATGAACTATCTCATGCGGAATAACTCTGCTGATATCGGCAAATGCGCCGGATGCATCAATCTTTATGGCCAGCGAGCGTGTATGTGCCAATCCAACTATGGCTTCGTTAGGCTTTACTCCGGTAGCTGAATAGAACGACTGCCGGTCTGGATAGAGATATATAGGAATTCTGCCGGCTTTGGATATCTCCAGCTTGGAAGATAATATTTTATACCACTTTTCGGCAATTTCTTCTGTTCTCTCTGCAGAATGTCTTTGATTTGGCGTATAGTATATAATAAAATGCGGAGCAGCAAGAGTATTAGACGGTCGATTATATCCAAACACCGCACAATTATTCAGCGAAAACACAATTGTTAATAATATCAAGATCCGCTTCATGTTACCGGCAGTCTATCACAGTGATGGTTATGTGTCAATCAGAAAATCTATAATTTATAGGATAAAAATATAGATGTTAGCGGAAATCTACAAGCATATGCTGGAGGAATTGTATGAATCTGGCTCCGGGGCCAGGATTCGAACCTGGACGACAGGCTCCAAAGGCCCGTGTACTGCCCTTATACTACCCCGGAACGCATTAGTAATTATATCTTATTGCATTAATTCGGTCAAGCATAAATTCATATCGCCTTGAGACATAGTTGTTCGTTGACAGTGAATGACACTGCTGTTAGAATAATAAACGGATATATTTAATAAATAAGATGATAAATTATGTTGGATATAATAAAAATTTTACCGGATATTGATAACCTCGGCAGAGAACAGGCTGAAACTTACAAAGGTTTTGCCAACGAGCTTTCTGTGGCAGGCAGCGTTATCAATTCAATCAACGATGATGTTGATTACGCCAGATCACGAATAGAAAGCGCCAAAACCTCATGGCTTACTGCCAACTTTGACCTTGCACCAGATACTGTGTTTCCGCTTGCTCCGCTTCCTCCTGCGCATGCCGTAACAGCCTCCGATGGGTCGCAAATCATGCCGGATAAGAACGAAGCAGCGCTATGCTTTCTGTTAAACACGTCATCCATCATACTATACTACAATGCCAACATACGTCCCGCCGCTAAAACATATCCGGTTCTATACTATCGTGAAAACGAACTCTGGGAAAACGACTATGACGGCATGAAGGTGCGAATGACCGACAAACTGATTTCAGTAAAACGAACCTTGTCTGAAATGAATACAATCAAAACTGCAATTCAGGAAGCTGCCAAATCAGAAATCCCTGCCGTTGCGCTGGTGGATGGAAGCCTGATACTGTGGACACTTCAAGATGAGCCGGATAGTTATCGGAAAAGAGCGCTGACCGAATATCTGCAAACTTTTGAATTTGCACGCGAGCTTGGCATACCAATTGCCGGATATATAAGCGATCCCGGCAGCAAGGATTTTGTTAATTCCATGCGCATTATGCTCTGCGACCAATCGCCGGTAAACTGCGATAAGTGCATACATAAGCAGGATTCCACAGATCCCCCATGCGAGCAGATTGCAAGCCTTAAAGACAGCGCCATTTTTAGAAACAGACTTGCTGCAGGAGAAAGATCCGTATTGTTCACCAGCAGGTCAAAAATCCTGCGGGAATACGGCGATAACAACATACGCGTGTTTTACCTTAATACCGGAAGTGAAACTGCAAGAATAGAGATACCTCTGTGGGCAGCCGAAAATGAATCTATGCTGAACCTTGTTCATGCTGTATGCTATGATCAATCCGTCAAAGGGCGCGGATATCCCGTTGCACTTGCCGAAGCTCATGAGCACGCTGTCATCCGCTCACAGGATCGCAGCGCTTTCTATGAGCTTTTGGAGCAGTCTTTGGTTAAGCATGGCGCAAGAATAACAAGAAGCGCTAAAAGACTATCAAAAAATTATTGATTTACCTGCACATATCAGGAGACAAATATGGAAAATAATCCTTCTATTATAGGCGAAGTAATTGAATCGAGCACAACTGAATTCACTGCGGAGAGCAAAAAGCTGCATTCCCCGCCTTTATTCGGATGCTATGTAAAGGTGTCACACAGCAGCAATGATGATGTTCCCCCGCCCCCAAGGGATGACGAGCAGGCATTTGATGATCCATTCGCTGATCAATCAGACAGTTTCGGTCAGCAGTTCAACAGGGCTATGGGTTACAATGATGCTGAAAACCAATCTACAGCGCTTGCATCTGCCGTGTATGCCGTTGTGTATAACGCCTGCACTTCTCCAGTAAACAAGGGAAGCAGACTGCGCGCATACTGGAAAAGTGAGGATGAGCTGCGGGAAGAACAACCGCAGCTTGAAGAATGGCATCTGCTCACCGAATTCAAAGCGGTAATCATCGGATATTCTGATGAACGGGGCGTCATACACCAGTTTATCCCGCCGCAGCCGGTAAAAATCCATTCGCCGGTAGAGCTTTGCTCTGTTGATGAAGTATGCGCCATAACTGAAAGGCTTTATTTCCTACGCACCCTTGCAAACTTCAACGATGCACCTGTGGAGGAAGTTATTGCCGCATGCATAAGAGAAGCTTACAAAGCACAGCAAAACAACGAATTTCTGGTGTCTGCTGCCAAAGAGTTGGCATTGCTTATGAAGTATGATTATGATCGTCTCCAAGCAATTATAAGGAGGATTTCATCAATATGAAGAATTGGAAATCAGACGGTGAAATTGAATCCACAAAAAACAATACTGCTGAACGGCATGAACTGGGTCAGGTAATCAGCGGTTCACTTCTTGAAAATCTCACAATGAAGCTGCATCCTACGGAATCAGTTGAAGATATAAGAGCTGGCAAATTTGTTGTTATAGAAGGCGAAAAGAATCAGTTTTTCTCGATGATTACGGATGTAACTCTTAGCTCATCATCAAAAGGGCTTTTGGAAGATCCGCCGCATGAGGGAGAAGAGCTGCTCCAGCAGGCTTTGAGAGGAGCAATCGCCTATGGAACAGTATCTTTGAAACCGATGTTGATGCTTCCCAAAAACTCCAAATCAGATTCAGAAAGTGACCACAATCCCGTAAAAACAGTACCGCGGCACTTTAGTCCTGTGCTGACTGCAACCGATGCGGATGTCTCCAGAATATTCGGCAGTGAAGATGATGGTCCCAAATATTTTGAAATCGGCACCCCTTTGGATATGGATATGCCGGTCTGTCTAAATCTTGAACGATTTGTTGAGCGCAGCAATGGGATATTCGGCAAGTCCGGTACGGGCAAAACATTCCTTACACGTATAGTTCTCAGCGGGATAATAAAAAACAATAAAGCCGTAAATCTTATATTTGATATGCATGGCGAATATGGCTGGTGCGGAACATTTGAAGACGCAAACCGCAGCAAGGTAAGAGGTCTTAAACAATTCTTTGGAAGCAAGGTATCAATATTCACTCTGGATGCTGAATCAACACGGCGAAAAGGTGCAAGTGCAGATTTTGATATAAAGATTCCATACAGCCAAATAACCATGGATGATATAATTCTGCTGCAAGATGAGCTTAATCTCTCATCTACAGCCGTTGAAACCTGTTACGCTTTAGCAAGAAAGTATGGCGAAAACGGTTGGTTAAGCGCCCTCATATCAATGAGTAAAAGTGACATGGAAGATTTTTGCGATGATGTTAATGTCCATCAATCCTCATTAGCTGCTCTGCAAAGAAAACTCACTGTTCTAACAGAAAGCTGCCGTTCGTTCCTTGTTGATGACTCAAAGCAGAAGATTGAAGAAGATGCTGTAAATACAATTCTTAGTTATCTGCAAAAAGGCAAACATGTGGTTATTGAATTTGGACGCCATCGTCAGCCTTTAAGATATATGATGATTGCTAACATACTTACAAGACGTATACACGAAATCTACGTAACAAAGACCGAAGAGGTTATGGGTGAAGGATCTGGCAATATAACTCCTCTTGTTATAACAATAGAAGAAGCTCACAAGTTTTTAAATCCGGCGCTTGCAAGCCAAACTATTTTCGGCGCTATAGCCAGAGAAATGCGCAAGTATAATGTAACATTACTGATTGTTGACCAACGACCATCGGGTATAGATAATGAAATACTATCGCAGGTAGGCACACGTATTACATGCCTGCTAAACGATGAAAAAGATATAGATGCAGTATTGACGGGAGTAAGCAATTCCTCAGGATTAAAAGGCGTTTTAGCAAGTTTAGACAGCAAACAGCAGGCGCTAATGCTTGGTCATGCGGTACCGATGCCGATAGTCATACGCACACGCAACTATGATGATGAGTCTTTCCGCAAAAGCATGGGATTTGTGGATGATGATACAAAACGTGAAATGCTTGAAAAAGAAATGGAATCAGATTTCTAGCAGATCGGAATTTAATTGAAAAGTTTATTATTTGCTATAATTTTTACTCTTATGATGTTTCCGTGTTTCGCGGCAGATGATGCACAGATCCATCTTACTGCAGATGCATATGAGTTCGGTATGGATATGCGCAGTTTCAGTGCAGAGGGAAATGTGAAAATCACAAGAGGCGCTGAGATATTGACTGCCGAATCGATACACGGCGACCTGGCAACTGGTGATATATATGCCAAAGGGAACGTCCATTTTCAGGGAATTGATAAATCTGTAAACGGGGATACATTTGAATATAATTTCATATCAGGCAATGGCATAGCAGATCAAGCAAGGGTTACATACGGTCCGCTGATTTTCTCAGGAAAAAAGTTAAAAGCTGAATCGAATGTCTATACAGTAGAGAATTCTTTATTCACTACCTGCAATCTAAAAAAGCCGCATTATCATCTGGCAGCCAAAGAGATAATCATTAAGCCTAATCAAGAACTAATTGCATATGGCACATCTCTCCATTTTTTGAAATCACAGATCATATCTATCCCTAAATATAGAATGAATTTGTCTCCCGGCGGAGAGAAAACAAACTACCTGCCGGTTGCTAAATATAGCAAAAAGCATGGATTTCTCGCCAAATATAACTTTGAACTCAACAGCAATCCGGATAACAACCTTGCACTTGAATTGATGTATTCAACAAAATCACAGCTTCAAGGCGGAATTCACTTAGACAGATGGAATAATCAGCCGTTGTTCGCATCTATCACCCATAAAGAGCCGGTGAGTGGAGGAATAGATCCCAATGCAGTTGTATCCAAACTGCCTGAAATAGGTTACCAATACAGCTCTGACCCAAAAGAAAGATCTAGACCTGTTAAGCGCAAACCGCTGAATCTGAATGAAGATCTATTAGGACCAAATTCGTATATGAAACCAACCAAGAAGCTTAGCTATACAGCACAAATATCCACCGGCAGATATATGGAACACTCTGATACAAAAGCAACTGAAGAAAGATTTGATTTGCGAACAATGCTTTGGTACAGCAATGCATCTAAAAAAGGAACTTTGGATATTCTACCGGCAGCCTATATAAGATATTCATCATATGGCAATGGCGATTCATACAAAGTCGCTGGATTGAAGCTTGCTGCAGGAAAACGATTAGGCTCCAGTTCTTATGTATCCTTGGGGTATATATCAAACGCAACAGAAGGCAAATCTCCGTTTTCATTTGACAGTGTGGAACTAAAAAAGGAGTTGGCAGGTTCTTTTCATTTCAAGGTATCAGACGTTAATGTGCACGTTGGTGAAAGATATGATTTAAAAAAGGGTGAGATATTTGATTCTACCATCACCCTTACCAAAACCTTCCACTGCATAGAATCCAGCATTACATGGCGCAATAGATTCAAGGATTTGTCACTTGAACTAAAACTAGCCGGATTCTAACTAAACACTGCACTTCTTTGTCTTAGTCATCTTTATTTAGCGTCATATCGAGATGTTCGCTCAGCCGCACTATCCCAATCAAGACGCTTGAGTGATTCCCTTGACTGCTCCTGAAATATATGTCCATGTACGGGACAGTATAAGGAGCGGGTGCTTTTAATGTTCAGAACAACATTTAACAATTCAGTGCAATCTTCACGAGGGCATTTTGGTATTTCGTCGCTATAAAAGGCTGCTTCCGCTGCTTTTATAACTTCACGCGCATAGGCATCTCTGGTCATACTCATTTTAGGCCTGTCCTTCCTATAATCAGAGCACCATCTAATTAGGTGTATATTTCAACACGTCGATGAGATTAATGGCTTCATTTCATCTAAAATAGACTGCATTCTGCCACTTAAAAGTTACATAAAAACACAATATTATTATATCACAACCCACTCAAAATATCAAGCAATAATACAATGATAGATATAATATCAAATATTGAATTATATCTAAATTCACATAAAATACAGCGCAAAAGAAAAGCCTGCAAGCAGATCTGCTTGCAGGCATCAATTTATTTCACATCTATAGTGAATCTGAATACTTCGCCGAACATCGCTCTGTCTTTAGCGCCCATTCGCAGGGTATATTCTGATCTTTCAGAAGCTTTCTTCACCAGCGTTGATTTTCTAATCTCTGCATCAGAAAGGAACGGGGTATCCGCAGTTATTGCAAACTCTGCAGTATTGTTCTTAGATGCTGCTTCTAAATACACTCCTCCAGATTCTCCTTTTGCCAATGAAAGCCATTTTGCCTCTGCTATGTTGCCCATACTTGTTTCAATTATAACATCAGCGCCTTTATTAACAGAAATTGTTTGACCATTAGCAACTAATTCACCATTTATCTTAA
>JAPXND010000077.1:0-12710 GCA_033808695.1 Armatimonadota bacterium | reverse complement strand
GTCTAACAATGCACCTCTTTTGGTTCATAACTGGCGTTCCGCTTCCCAATATCTCAATTCTTTTATTGACCTATTGTAACTTTTGTTTGTTTAATGTACATTTCAATTTGTTTCTGGAACTAATTGACCTGAAAGCTCATCAATAAAGAAGAGTCTTCCTGCAAGTGTTGGAATAAACGAACTCGGAATCCATGAGGTGGGTTCATGCATTAATGTCATTCTAAGCGACATTCCCTGCCACATCATACCGCGTCCGAATATGCCGTCTGCACCGCCAATGATCTCATCTGCCATTAGAAACAAGCCAGGCCCGATAGTATTTGCGCGTGCCGGAACAAGTGTAGTGCGGCTTTTGAAGCTTGTTAGTGCATTTTGTTCTATTGTTAAGGGATGCAGCATTGCGCCAAATCTATATTCCTGCGACTTCCATTCATCTAAGCTATTGAATTCTGCAGCAAAATGCGGCTCCCAAAAGGCTATATGGCACATTCGTCCTATACCAAAAACAAGCACAAGTTTTGCTCCAGATGCTTTAAGTTCTCGTATTTTACTGCCATAATTTGGCAATTCCGCTTTAACTGCAAAATGTCTGTTTTCAACAGGAATCGTAAGCTCGCCAAGAGGATTGTATAAGGCATTCTCCATTGCATACTGGAATGATTCCGGAGAGTCAGAGGAAACAGTGTTTCCTTCATCATCACTCCATTCATCCATATTAAATCCATGAACATGTTTGCAGCCTACCCTCCACTGTTTGAGAAAATATACAGTCCATCTATACATGCCCATTGGTCCTACCGGCAGTATAAATGCTATCTCCCTTCCTGTTGTTTTAGCATCTCTAATTTGAGTTGCAACAGCTTCACCCATCATGATGTTAAAATCTTCAAGGCTGGAGCAGGCTATAGGCTTGAATTCCGGATTCCACCAGGATTTTGGCTTTAACATTTCCTCTTTTGACTGCGAACAAAATTCATCTATTTTTGCAAGGTCCCATCCTTCCGGGTAAAAATTTTCAAGCATAGATCCTTTTATTGTATTTACCAAATCAATTTTCATTAGACACCTTACCTTTTTTAGCAATAAATGGGTTTTTTACTTCTGCTGGTGTTGCGCTTCTAAATCTGCTGTATAATGCTTCACAAAACTGCGCTCGTGTTATAAAATTACTTGATGCTGAATAATCATAATCTATACTGATTGAGTTCTTTGGTTTGGTTCTATTAATCCATAGATCTGCATATCCGCCATCTATCCATGGCTCTATGTTAGTCATCCATTGATTTAGCTCTTCAAATGTAAGCAAGGCATCAGAATCGCCAATATTGCTTATTTTAAGCTTCTCCATTTGTTCAAGGGAAAAATCGCCTTCCCCTCCCCCATAATGCTTAACAAATGGTCCGTATGCAGGCATTATATCGCCTATTTTTATGCAGCTCATCATCCATCTTGCAGCAAGACCACGAGTTAAATGTTCAAGCGGTTTTGCATCATAGCTGTCGAAAAATCCTCTAGTGCCAAAGTATTGAATTGCATGCCATTGAAGTCTGCTGACTTCATCATTGGCTCCTTGTATATCATTAAATGCTGTAATAACTTGATTGTTTTCCAACAACAGTGATTGAAGACGGTTTACAGGAACCTCCCTTGGCTCCACAAATAATGTTTTTGCGATATGCGCTGCGGTTCCAGCAGACTGTCCTAATGCCATCCAAACTGGTTCCATTCGCAGTGTACCAAATCCAAGATGCGTTGCCGAAACAGCCCCGGGAACAATAAGTCCATCAATTTCCTGCGGAATCATAACTCTGTATGGTATTTGATAAGGTCGAGTAATACCGGTTAGCCAGAAAAATCCTTCAAGCTCAAAGTCCTGCCCCGGCTCCTTCTTTCTTGTGGCATGTGAGTCAATTGGATAACCGCCACAAGCAATGCTGTCAAAATGAATTGGCGTACGAAGCATACCCGGCGCTAATATAGCATCGTGTGAAGAGAATGTATATAATCCCCAAATACGCCGTGCTTCACGCACATATATCTGTCTTGGAAAATTATTGTTGTCAGTGAATTCATCTTTGGCAAAACCCCATTCCCTGCATTCATTTCTAAGATTTTCTGGCATTTCGTTATCATTCTGCAGGAAGTATATCAATCCAAGTGTATATTCTTTGTGTCTTTTGATGATTTTCTCACGCTCTTCATAGCTGGCATCCGGGTAGTCATAGTTTTCCTCTGGGAGATCAGTTGAAATCAGGCTTAACGGCATATTGTTTGTATCAGATTTGCCATTTGGGATTTTTTCTATGTTAAGAACATCATCCACACGTTTAATCCGTCCATTTTTGATAGATTCAAGAACCTGAAGATATTCATTTCTATCATAATTATTTGGTTTATCAATGGACACTCTGTTTTCTGGATCTTTTGTTAAACACAGACGAAAATTATATGCCTGAACGCGTTTATCGCCTTCACCGGTAGAACCTGCCAGCACCATTCTTGTAAGATGGTCTAAGTATAATACACCGCCATAGGCTTCTGTATATTCTTCTCTTGATTCCCTTCCTATTCTATAAGTTACTCCCGCAAATGCAGCAATATCTCCTTCATATGTAGCATCTATTATCACATTGGCATTTATACGTACTTTCCTGTTTCTTTTATTAGTAAAATTTACGCCATACAGCTTATTTTTATATGTTAAAACAGATATCGGTGTATAATTGAATTTAACTGTTACACGTTTTTCATTGTCAATAATTTTGTTAAACATCTTTTCTGATACGGATGGTTCAAAAAAATATCCATTGTTGCAATCCTTAACTTGCTGGGAATCTTCTCCATAAGTATCTTTGTAATAGTTGTAAATATTATTGATGTGCTCCTTAAATATGCCATCAACGGTATTTCTGGGACCTATATCAGTTCTGCCAAGTCCATTTGTCATCATTCCACCAAGATGAGTTCCCATATCGGTAAGTGTAACATTTGATCCGCACCTTGCCGCAGCGATTGCTGCAGCTATTCCGCATGGTGTTGCACCAACAACAAGAACATCGGTGTGTCTGACTTCCATATCAGCAGATTTTGCAAATAGTAATGAAATAGAATTAAATATTATTATTATAACAATAATAAGTTTATTAAATAATTTATACATAACTTCTCCTTGCATGAAGTTGAATAGATAAGACAGTTTATTAAAAGCTTCAGTTTTTAATAAAGTTATGGTTTGCCGATAGTCTTTCGTCCGTAACGATTAATTTTGTGCCCTTCAGTTATTAAAACATTCTTTATGCCAATCCACCATCCACGAACTGCGCCATTTCTTTTTTTGATGAATTCGGCATTCTTTAGATTATTCAAGAATTGGATTGGAGAATCAAAATCTTCCATAACATTGATGCAGTTATCAATTGATTCCAAAAAATGAGAGTCGCTTCCAACAGCAGCAACTTTGTTATACTTTTTTGCAAACTGATCTGCAATTCTATTAAAGAATGGTATGGTGGTTTTGGCATTGAATACTTCGATTATATCTATTAGGTCTAAACACTTAATTATTGACTTGAGTTTTAATCTTCGTATTTTAAAAGGATCAAATGGGTGCGGAATGTATACCAAACCTCCCTGCTCTTTTATTAACTCGCAGGTTTTTAGTGCATCCAATCCGCTGCTTATTTCATTTTTAAGAAACAGTCCAACTATCTCGCCTTGTGCTGTTCTTATTTCTGAGCCAATAATGACTTTTAAACCATTTGCGATTGCGCTTAATGCTAATCCGCCGTTAATGGTATCATGGTCAGTTATTCCTATCGCCTGAATGCTTTTATTCTTGCAGTAGTTTATGATATCTTCAACAGATGTTTCTGCACATGGAGAAAAAAGTGTGTGCACATGCAATACAACTTTAATCTTTTGTACAGCTGCAGATGCTGTTGATATATAATTATTATCCATAGGTATATTCATATTTGCGAATTCTGACATTCTTAGTTTCCTGCTAAATTTTATATTCGCTAGTATTTTACACGAGATTCTATATTCATACAAGTATTTTATATTATAATAGTAATAGTATTTTATTTTAATAAAGCCGAGGTTGTTTTGAATAATATAATTTTGATCGGTCCGCCGGGTGTTGGAAAAAGCACTGTTGGAATTCTTCTTGCCAAATGCATGAAATATGAATTTATAGATACTGATGTTGTGATTCAATCATCTGAAGGAAAGCATCTTCAGAGCATTCTTGAATCACTTGGAATTGACAGATTCATTAAGCTGGAAGAGAAATACATTCTTGATATCAACATAGATAATGCGGTTATTGCAACTGGAGGTAGTGTTGTGCTTAGCAGCAAGTCGATGAATAAACTCAAAGAGGGCGGCAAAGTTGTATTTCTTAACCTTAATCCTGATCTTCTGCTTGCAAGAATACATAACCTAAATGAACGCGGGGTGGTAAAACAGCCATCACAATCTTTTTATGAAATGTATAATGAACGGCTCAATCTGTATAGACAATATGCCGATTATGAGATTAACTGCATGGATTTGAATCACAATGAGGTAGTGAACAGTATTATGGAACAAATTAACAGGGACGATTGATTAACTCGTCCCTGCTTGTTGTTTTGATTAATTATGTAGATAGGCTTTTAGGTTATTTAAGATGTATAAGCCATCTGTTGATCCTTGCCAATCCAACACAGCTCTTTCCGGATGCGGCATAAGTCCAAATATCATTCCACTGCTATCAGCGATGCCAGCTGCTCCACCGATTGTTCCATTTGGGTTTGCAGGATATTCTTCAGTTGCTTTGCCATTTTTAGAATAACAGACTACCTTATTCAATTCTTCCATCGATTCGCTGTACAGTCTGCCTTCTCCATGTGCTACCGGCATGCGAAGTATTTTTCCTTCAAGATTGTTGGTCCATATGGTGTTTGGGTTGGTAACAATGAGCTCTACCCATCTGCATTCAAACACGGCGGATTCATTCCGCAGAAGGGCTGCACCTCTTTTGCCAATTGATTTATTGGGAAGAAGCCCGGTCTCCACCAATACTTGAAACCCATTGCATACTCCCAAAATCGGTTTATTGTCATTTACCATTTCATATAGTTGTTCTGCCAAACGGGCAACCAGATGCACACCAAATATACGCCCGGCGCCAAGATGATCGCCCCAAGAAAATCCGCCAGGAATAACCATAGCCTGATAATTTGTAAGTTTCTCCTTACCGTCAAGAAGATCATGAATATTAATTATTTTGCTGTCTAATCCTACAAAATCCAACGCAAATTTCATTTCTTCATGGCAGTTAATTCCAGGTGCATAAAGCACTGCGATTTTGATATTCATTAGCGTACAACCTCCTTAAACGGTTTTTCCCATGCCTTTATCAAATCATCGACTGGAATAGCTGCCAGTCGGTTTCCGTTTTCCATAATTGAAAGGGCATTTGAATCAGATACACTTCCGATGACCTTGCATGGAAATCCGTTAAAAACTTTGCTTACATCAAGATCTTTATCAACTTCTAGCAAGAATGTTCCAACGGCTTCTGCAAACAATACTCCATCTTTTCTATTTCCAGAGTATGGACTTATGTCTATATCTGCTCCAAGCCCAGATCCAATTGATGCTTCAAATAATCTCATAAATAATCCGCCTTCTGCAATTGCAGAAGCAGATTTTATTATTCCTTCATCCTGGCACTTACTGAGAAACTTAAAGTTTTCAATCAACTCATTTGCATACTGATTATCTCTATCATGAAGGATTTCGCCCCTTTCACCGTATGCATCCAGATAAACAGAAGCGCCAAGCTTATCAGAATCAATGCTGCCAAATATAACAAGCTGATTCCCTGATGCTTTAAACTCTTTTGTAACAACTTTTCTTACATTTTCCATTCTGCATAATGTTGATACAACAAGCGTATGAGGAACATCTATTAATTCACCATTGTCTGTTTTGAATGTGCCGGAACTGGAATCCTTGCCAGAGATGAATGGTGTTCCGAACATAACTGATAGCTCAGCTGTTGTTTCCACCATATCCTTAAGATCCCATGCAACCTCTGGTCTTATTTTAGGTGTGTAGTAATTATCACAGAGTGTTATATCATTCAATTTTACACCAACTGCTATCGCTTTTGATATTGCCTCTATCATTGATAATCTTGCCATGCCAGAAGGACTTATTTCTGAATAAAATGGATTGAATGCAAGAGTTGTTACTGCACCATAGGGTTTGCCTAATATGGGCGCCGAAACAAATACATTTGTAGGCATATTTCCATTAATGCCGCCATACGGACCTATAACCGTTTTGCCTTGAACAGATGTATCAAACTGCATCCCTGCGGCTGATTGATCACAGCAATGCATATGCGAAACCACCTTAAGCATTGCATCTTTCCATTCCTTTTCAGATACAAGATCTGTCTTTTTAACTGGTTTTAGGTCCCTTACAGGCTCTTTAATATCAATTTTTTCAATTGGACAAGCCCTCCATATAAAATCCATATCTATATCAGCAGCTTTAGTTCCCTTATACCATGCAGTAAGTTTATGTGTTTCAGTAAAATGTCCTAAAACTGCATATTCGATATCATACGCATCAAGGATACTTAATGCTTGTTCAAGCTTTTCCTGAGGTATAGCAGCAAGCATCCTTTCCTGTGATTCTGAAAGCAGTATCTCCCATGGAGCCAGGCTTTGATCCTTCAATGGAACTTTTTCTAATTCTATGGTTACTCCAGTTTTGGCGCCCATTTCACCTATTGCACACGAAATTCCGCCCGCACCAAGATCGGTTATTGAACGCAGACAATCCATATCACGCAAAATAGGAACAGCCTCCATAAACTTCCGCTCTGTAATTGGATGACCTATTTGCACTGCAGCCGCTTCTTTGCTGATGGTTTCCCCGGTCATTTCTGCAGAACTTGCTGTTGCACCATGGATTCCATCTCTTCCTGTCCGTCCACCGAATAAGACAACTGCATCTCCCGGATGAGGATTTTGCTTTTCTACATATTTCTCAGGAATGATACCGAAAGTATGACCTAATGCTAAACACTTTGGAAAACTTGAATGCATTCTGTAAACCGGGTGCATCATAGCTATGCCCATAGGATTACAGTAATATGCGGTAGCGCGGATAGATTCCAGCAGAATGACTCTGGGATGAAGAGCTCCTCCGGGAACTTCGGAATCCGAAATACGCGGGTCCATTGTTCCCATGATTGTTGATCCGCCTATGGGATATCCGCCTAATCCAAATCCTATTGCATCTCTTATAACGCCGCCATGCTTAGTTGCAATTCCTCCAAAGGTTGCAATAGATGACGGGAAGTTGTGAGTTTCGCCTTTTATTAATATTACCTGATCTTCATAAAACTTCATTCCACCGGCGTTATCTTTGAAAACTGATACAACAAGCGGATGATTGATTTCTGATGTAGCAGACTGCAATTTGTCCAGAAGCTTTAAACTTCTCCAAGTTGTATGATAACAGTGATCTGACCATGACTGGACTACTATTTCAATTTCAGCATCGGTCAATGGTCTGCCGATTTTCACTTCGTATCTTTGAAGAGCTCGTAATTGCGACAACGATGCATACCATGAAGACTTGCTGTTTAGATCCAGCAATGCCATATCACATAGGTCATTGAGCGGTATACTTTTTATTGGATCTGGCTTGCCATGAGGGCGCAGTGAATCCCATGGATGTTTTTTATCAATTATTGTTTGTATAATAGGATTGTAAATATTTTCCTCAATAATTTTCTCAGCTTCATCCTGCGATATGCCGAAAAACTGATATCTATTGCTTAAGCGTGCCCAATCAAGATTAGTTACCCCCAAGGCTTTTGCACCATCAAAAATTGACGGTGTTTCAGGATCGGTAACAGCTCTTTTGTAACCAATTTCAATAATTGGTCCATCGTTAGGATTTAACTGAGATTCGTATGAATAATCCTGATATAAAGGGTTAACAAGCAGAGGCAGCAGACTTTCAGGTTTAACATCACCTTCTATTCTGATTACTCTTTCTATTTTTAGTTTTTCTATTTCATAATTCAATTCTTTTAAGTGCTGCAGTAAGTTTACTGCTTCTGGATCTTGTTTAAATTGAATATATACATTTGCTAATTTCATGCTTCATCCCTCCTGTAGATATTATAACCAAATTTGCATATTAATTTCTACATGGATTTTTTCTTAAGTTTCTTGTATAATAAGCCAATATGGCAGTCAATTCATATTGATATAATTATATAATTGTAAATTCTGTCAACAGTAATATTTTTATTCTATAATGAAATAATACCTATTTATTAATTCAGAGAGGATGGTTAATGGCATAAATGAATAAGATAAAATGTTTTTTCATTATCATCGCAGTCAGCATATCAGTGGTTTTTCTGAGCAATCCTGCTTTATGCGGAACAACAGGAATTGTATCCGGAATCATTAAAGATGCTGTCTCAGAGAATACAGTTTCAGAAGTTAAAGTTACAATTAATGAACTGGATATTTCCACATTTACTGATGACTCTGGATATTATGTTTTGACTAACGTTCCATCCGGAGATTATACATTGAGCACAGAGGTTTCAGGATACGATAATACTTCAGTTGATATCTCTGTTTTAATGGATTTTACTACTAAAATAGATTTTAATCTTCAGCCAGAAATTGCAGGTGAGGAAACTATTGTAGTTACAGATACACATAACATAAAACAACCCGATGCTAAACCATCAGTATATATTATAGATTCAAAACGCGAGAAGATGGTTCGAACCGAACCTAACACTCTATATCAAATATCCGGAATTGTTAAATCCCAACCCGGAGTTTTGGTTGATTCAGACGGCTGGCCGCATATAAGAGGTGGACGTGCAAACCAGATAGGGTACATGATCGATGGCATACCGGTAACCGAACCAGTTACAAATGGATTTGGCACTAATTCTGTTACTGCTGGATTGGATAAGATGGAAATATTTACAGGCGGATATATGCCTGAATATGGTAATGCTATTTCAGGTGTTTTTAATCAGGTTATTAAATCCGGCGAGACTTTTTCTGGCAATAATATTAATCTTCTTTTTGGAACAAATAACTATGCCGGCATCTATCCTGAATTAAGCGGGAAAATTAAAGAAAAAGGATCTTATTATGCTTCCGGGTATCTATGGAAAAGTGATTTTGATGGAACATCCTTCGAGAAGGCGAAATCCTCTGATTTCAATATGAAGCTGACCTATGATGCTTCATCTTCCGATAAACTTACTTTCTTATCTGCAAACGGCTCAGCGCTATATACATTTCCAACTACACATATAGGCACCCTTGACTCATCAATTGAAGATGCCACTGTACCAATTCCAACCGGGAAAGAAAAAGATCATTCACATCAGTCTTTTTCACTGAATGCATTGACCTATACACATTCTTTCAGCCCTGCTTCTTTTATATCAGTGAAGCCATATTTGTTTAAAAACAAATGGGAATTTGATGCGTTGTCTGACTTTTTTACAGGCATCGGTGCATGGGTTAAGGGTCAATCAATAACTAAGGGATTAAAAATAGATTATCTAAATCAGATTAATCAAAAACACTTAGTTAAATCAGGAATTATCACCATGGGCAGTACCAATAAATTCCGCAGCGCCAGTCCTGAAATGTTTGGATATGATTATATAACTAATGCGGACACTAATCAGATTGGATTATATTTGCAAGACCAGATGAAATTGAATAGTTACTGCCAGCTTGATTACGGATTAAGATATGACAGAATGAAATATTTGAATGATAATATCAATGATTTTAGCGAATCACAATTAAGTCCGAGAGTTAATATATCTTTTGCTGTTTCACCTGCAACTAATTTACGATTTTCTTATGGCAAAATGATTCAGTTTGTGCAGACACAGGCATTAGACAGGAAATTTATTAGTCCATTCTGGGGCATGATTTATCAAAATGCAGACAGACTTTATCCAGAAAGATCCACTCAGTTTGATTTAGGGATTGAACATCAGATTAACAAAGACTATCTATTGCTTGTTACGCCATTCTACAGGAAATTTAATGATTTGCTTCAAACAACTTCGGTTAATCCTGCAACTCCAGGGCAGCCGCCATATATTTATGAAAACATTGGAGCAGGAACATCTAAAGGGTTTGAACTGCTTCTGAAAAAGCGGCCAAGCAAAAACTGGTCTGGATGGCTGTCTTATACATATTTAGTTGCAAAAGCAACTGCAAGTGGAACAGGTTTACCTGAAAACAATCAATTATATGTAGACTGGGATCAGCGACACAGTATTTCAGCAATAGTGAATTATATCAAGAATGGATGGAATTATAGTTTGTTTAGTGAATATGGCAGCGGTTTGCCTTACACTTATGGTTTAGATACAAGAAATTCAAGCAGAGTATCACCTCATATTACATTTAATGCTAATATATCAAAAACCATAACATCTGGACTGCTTGCAGATAGTGAAATAAACCTTGGTATAAGCAACATATTTAATAATTGTGCAGCGCTTACTAAAGATACTGAAGGGAATCCTGTTAATAAGGTTCCCTCCAGATTCTTTAATTTATCAATTATGCGAAGGTTTTAGCCTCTGCATTTAATGCTGTAAATGCTTAATCTACCTTGTATGTTTTACACGGGCAATTATGTGATCCTGCATTTCACGATCCAACAATGAAAACTGCTGGCTGAAACCAGATACTCTTACACATAGATTGGGATGCTTTTCTGGATTATTTTGAGCATCCCGCAGTGTATCTGCATTAACAACATTGAATTGCAATTGACCAACGCCCTTGTCAATTGCAGTGGTAATAAGGTCAACAAACAACTCTCTTGATTTGCCTTTCAACATAACAGGGTCTGCCTCAAGAATGACGGAACTGCTTGCAGCGGCAAGATGGTGCGGAATACGGCTGAGAGAGTTAATTACTGCTGTAAAGCCTTCTTTGTCGCGTCCTTGCCCGGGTGATATGCTGTAAGCAAGCGGTTCACCTGCAAGGCGTCCATCCGGAGATGCACCTGTCAATTTTCCAAGACTCAGCATCAAGGTAAAAGTAAATATGTGCATGAAGAACTTTCCGCCTGATGGATTGCGATATTCATCAATAATAGATCGATATTTCTCTATTAAGCTTGCAGCTATCTCATCAACTTCATTAATGTCGTTCCCATATTTAGGTATTTTATTCATCAGATATTTACGTAAATCATCCATGCCCTCGAAGTTATTTTTCAGAGCATTAAGCATTTCTTCGCTGCTGATTGTATTTGATTCAAACAATGTTTTCTGAAGCGCGATAATACTATCTGCGGCATTTGGCACTCCAGTTGCTGCTGTTGAGTGATAATTGTATCTTGCTCCTCCTTGGATTATATCTAATCCATTTTCAATGCAGTCATCTGTAAGCATTGAGTGGTATGGAAGTCTCATCTGGAATCTATGAGCCTGTTCACACATGTTTGAACCATACATAGCACAATCTGAGAAGTATTTCAGCTGTTTGTCAAAAGCCTTCATCAAATCATCAATGGATTGGAAGTCGAACAGCATACCGGTATTAGGGCCAATCTAAACATCGTCGCGAATATCTTTTCCATCGTTAATTGCAAGTTCAAGAACTTTGGCAAAGTTTATCCAGTTGCTTACTGCATGAGGATTTGCTTTACCAGGGATAGTAATTTCTATACAGCCGATAGCGGCATAACCGCGTGCATCTTCTAGAGGGATGCCGCTGCTTGTGAGCGCTGGAATCAAGGCTTCATCATTGAAAAGAAAGGGGATTCCCCCACCCCTTGCAATAAGATCTACGCACCTGGAAATAAATTTGGGCGGAGTGTTTTTGTGAACGCGCACCGACAAGCATCGAATAAAATCAAGACCTTCTGTTACATCCAGCGCCAGATAACTTAGAGTATTGACTGAATCTGTGCCATCAGGCTTCTGCCCGCCAAGCATTATCTGCTGTACATCATATGGTAGATAGAGCTTTATCCAGAATGCAGCAAGAAGTTCAGCTGCCTCATCTATATTCAACCTACCTGAGTCGATATCGTTTTGAAAAAAAGGCAGTAGAAATTGGTCTATGCGTCCTATTCCATTTGCGTTTGTGTAGTCTTCCCAGACTGTTATCATGTGAGCAAACCAAAGTGATTGAAGCGCTTCTCGGAAGGTTCTTGCAGGATATGCCGGCACTCTGCTGCAAATTTCTGCTTTCAGCTCCCATTCTTTCTTTTCATCAAGATTATGTGATGCATTTGCCATTGATAGTGCATATTCAGCATATCTTCTGCCAAGTGATATTCCTGCATCACATATGTGGAGCCATGCAAGAAGATTTGCCTTTTTCACTGATGCATCCGGATCTGTAACCTTTAATTCCTTGAGTGCATGATTGATATCATCTCTTATGCCTGAAAAACCTTTTGTCAATACCTTTTCGTAATTCCTTGTACATTAAACAAACAAAAGTTACAATAGGTCAATAAAAGAATTGAGATATTGGGAAGCGGAACGCCAGTTATGAACCATAAGAGGAGCATTGTTAGACCTCTTCATGTATAGGCGAAGTTGCTCATTAAGATATTTTAAAGAATAGAACTTATTTCCATTATAAAACCTTTCTTGATCAGTGCGA
>JAPXND010000076.1:0-12743 GCA_033808695.1 Armatimonadota bacterium | reverse complement strand
TTCCTCCTTGATTGGTTTTGTTGGCGAACTTCACCTTTCATTTTGGTTAACCTTTTCCCGCTCTTTTCCCTCCTTCATTGTGTAACCTATCTTTGTTTATCTCTGGATAATTCTGAGTTATAACTTGATTTGCATGTTAATAGATGGTATACTAACCATTAGCGAAGCACTTATATTAGGTCTCTAATGAAACAATTTCAATAATTTTTTACTTCAATTAGTGATTAATAAAAGAGGTAGAGATGGGTATTATAGAAGAACATATGCAGCGAGGCATAGACTTCAAAATTGACGGCAACTATGAAGAGGCTATTTCCGAGTTTCTCGAGGTGTTGCTGATCGACGAAACTTGCTCAGAAGCCCACAGACAGTTAGGTCTTGTTTATGGATTTGAAGGCATGTTTGACGAATCTATTGAAGCGCTTAAAAAAGCTATTGAAATTGATGGAGTTAATGCGGAAATACGTGCTGATCTCGGTATGACATATGCCATGCTCGGAATGTTCGATGAAGCCAAAGCAGAATTTGAGATTGTATTAAGCCTGGATCCTGAAAATGAGGTCGCACGCAAACAGATGATTTATTTTTAAATGAAAGATAATAGATAAATGAAGCTTAAATTAATCTTGCTGCTTGCTGTTATATCGGTCATGCTAATACTATTGTCAGGTTGTTCTGGCGGCTGAATTTAAAAATGACATTCGTCGGTCGACGGATTTTTTAACCATAAAGAGTCATAGTGTTTTTCTATGACTCTTTTTTAAACAACACCCAACTAAAACATATAGAAAGCACAGCTCTTGATAAAACATAGCTGTGCTTTGTTCTACATAACTATTGTATTTTGAACTTGACTAAGCATAAACACAGCGTTTTCATACGGAGTTTTCCCATCAAATACAGCGCTTCCAGTTACTATAACATCAGCTCCTATACCTGCTATATCACTAATATTCTTTTTAGATATTCCGCCGTCTACTGCGATTAATATTTTTCTTCCTGTTAATTCAATTATCTCTTGGATTTCTGATATTCTGACTTTGGTAGACTCTATAAACTCTTGCCCACTCCATCCCGGATTTATAGCCAGGAATGTAATCATATCAATTTCATCTAAAAGAGGTATTAGATTAGCAACCGGCGTGCTTGGATTAATTCCAACACCGCGAACAATTCCCCTATTTGGATCATTGGCATTTTTCATCTTGCCTATCATCTGCATTGCTCTGTGTATATGAGGTGTAGATTCCATATGAACAGTAAGTATATCTGCTCCTGCTTCCACATAATCATTAAGTTTGCTTATTGGATCTTCAATCATAAGATGAACATCTTTTAGCAATGATGTTTTCAACCCTTTAATAAATGGCGGACCAACTGTTGTCATTGGAATGAAACAACCGTCCATTACATCAATATGCAGCAAACCAATTTTGGCTTTTTCAAGAATTTCAATCTCATCACCAAGCGACATCATATTTGCAGTTAGTATACCAACACTTACACATGGTGACATTTTATTCAGCATATCAATTATTGGAGGTGATGACATATATGTCTCCTATTTGGATTCATTTTTGGAAGTAATGTAATAGTCATATGCATCTGCAGCTGACATACTCTCATGAACAACTTTTCGAACTGCCTGTATCATAGAAACAGGGTCATCTGCCTGGAATATGTTGCGTCCCATATCTACACCTGCTGCGCCCTGTTCAATTGCATTATAAGCCATTGTAAGTGCATCAAGCTCTGGCAGCTTTTTACCACCGGCAATAACTAATGGAACCGGACATGCTGCTGCAACAGTATCAAAGTCTTTTTCTACAAAGTATGTTTTTACATATGTTGCACCAAGCTCTGCGCACATTCTTGTTGCAAGCCGCATATATCTTGCATCTCTTACAAGCTCCTTGCCCACAGCGGTAACAGCAAGGGTAGCTATACCATATCGATTGCCCATATCCACAAGCCTTGTCATATTATGAACACTCTGGGTTTCATATTCACCGCCAACAAACACTTGCACTGCCATAGCAGCTGCATTTAGCCTTATAGCATCTTCAATATCCAGTGCAATCTGTTCATTAGACAGTTCTTTTAAAATACTTGGACCTCCACTTGCTCTCAAGACAATGCCTCTTGGAAAAACAGGAGGAATAACAGAACGAAGTATGCCTCTCGTAAGCATAAGTGTATCGGCATAGGGTGTTAGAGGCACTATATTTACATCAACCCTTTCCAATCCGGTTGTAGGTCCCTGAAAGTATCCGTGGTCAACAGCCAGCATTACAGTTTTGCCAGTTTTAGGATCAAATATTTGGGATAGTCTATTTTTCAATCCCCAGTCAAGATTGTTAGAGCCTTTAAGGAAAAAGGCTTCATTTTTTTGCGGAATGTCAAGGTAAAATTCCTTTTCTTCTCTTACATCTGCTTCAGGCATAATACGCTCCTTAATTTATAATTTTGTCTGTAAAACTCAGTTTGATTTTACATCCCATGATGCGGGATATTTTTCAGCCCACTTTTTATAGGTAGACTTTAAGAGAACACCTGCTGGCTTCAATGTATCATCTGCACGGACGATACCGAATTTCCGCTCAAATTTCCCCATCCAATCAGGAATAAAGTCAAACAGCGTCCAATTCATAACGCCGATTATTTTCTGGTCTTCAGCGCCATCGAAGATTCCTTGATAGATGGCTTTTTGTTTAGCTTCATCAACACCTCTAGGTTCACTGACTTCAGTAGAGATGCCAAATTCTCCTATCAACAATGGTCTATTGCCGATAAACTTCTTATTTCTTGCCAAGTCGCCTGAGATTGTGCGAACTTCCGGTTTATTCTTTGGCTGAATACCAATTGCACCGGAATAGTCGTGATATTGTGCTACATCAGGATAAATACCAAGATCCCATAATTGATCAAACTGCCAGCATAACCCTACTGTAAGCAAGTGGTTTGGCATAATCTTTCTTGAATATTCATACATGTGCTGAAGCCAGTTTGACAGTGTTGCATTTGCTTTTGGGCCATCATTTCCACCAGGTTCATTCATAACATCAAACATCAAAATCCTTCCATCGTTTATGAAAGGACCCAGCGCTGTTTTATACATTCTGCGTGCTGTTGATATATCCTCCAGCGGTGGAAGAGAACCAACATTCAACACTACCTTTATATTGTATTTATCCGCCATGCTAAGAATATCTGACAGCAGCTTTTGAGTTTTTGCAGTAGCGGAACCATCTTTGCGATATAAACCATATTCAGCGCCAGTATCATTTTGATTGTCTGGATCAAAGAACAAAAAGGTTCTTATTGTATTTACATTTAAACTCTTCAGCAATGAAAAGTCATCTTCGAAAGTAATAGAAGATGCTTGTCTATATAGACCAGGCCATGGATACATTCTTGGCAGATAGTTTGTTCCACGAATATTAAGCGGTTTAATGCTTTTTATTATCTTAGATTTCGGTATTGCAACTACCTTATCTGGCTCAGATACGGGCAAATCAATATCTTTGGTGAGAATTGTATTGCCATTTTGCTTGATTTCCAGATTGAACTTAACTGCTGTGTTTTCATTTGGAATCCATAAAACATCATGGGACTCTCCATTAGGAATTGTTTCTAACGGGCATACAGTTTTGTTATTATTTATGGCGGCAGCGGCAGAAACAGATTCAATTGCTTGGTCTGTATTTGTAAAGATGATTGAAACCTGCCGTTCCCATCCGCTATCAGTTTGTCTGAAGACGGTATATGGCTCATCTTGTATACTTACATCAAAATCTGCATGCAAAAGAGCTGATGCAGAAATCAACAGAATGATGATACAGCTGATATTCACACATGCTTTTTCAAACACTGTATTACTCCATAATCAACACTTATCATTACTGCCATATATAAGTATTCGACGCTTGACTTCTTCTTTTACCATTTCTTTTGCTTTTTCCAAAACATCACCAGATTTTCTGGAACCCACAATGCTTTGAACATCATAAACATCCGGCACGTTAACTATCTCGCCACGAATGGTATTAAAGTATATTTTCTTCAGTATAGTACCAATATTGAATTTGGCAACACCCAGTTCGATTGCCTGTTTAACAGCGCTATCCGGAAAACCGGTTCCACCATGTATTACTAACGGTATAGAAATTGCATCGTGAAGTTCGCTCAAAAGCTCAAAATCAATTTCTGCGCACCCATCTGTGAGTATATGCACATTGCCTATTGATACTGAGAGAGCATCTACACCCGTCTCTTCAACAAATCTTACCGCAACATCCGGATTAGTCAGAGATGAATGCTCACTGTTGTGCATAGCGCCTGATGCATCTGGAAGCTGATCGCATTCGCCTTCAACATCTACACCAATAGAATGAGCAGCTTCAACAACTTTTCGGGTTTCAGAAATATTGTCTTCAACCGGCAGACTTGATGTATCTAACATTACAGCATTAAATCCCCACGTTAAACCGCTGATAATTTGGCTGAATGAAAGAACCTCATTCAATAGGAAGGATACCGGTACATTTGCATTTCCAGCAACTGCTTTTCCAAGTGCGGCTAATCCACGCAGTCCATTTTTATCAAACCAGTCTTGATTCATCATAGATCCGCCAAAACCAAGTATGATTGGTGAATTAAGTTCTTCCGCTGCTTCCAATACGGCTTCCAGTGAGTATTGGTCCCATGCCTCAAAATAGCCAACAGCATATTTATTGGCAAGCGCATCAAACAGCATATCTCTCATTGGTATTATAGGCATTAAATTGCTCCAAAATTATGATTTTATATCAGCTAAGGAATTACATTGCCAGTGATTTTTTTGTTTTTACCGCCATTATCAATCAGATTTACACCGTTACCAGCAAATACGTTGCCAGTTACAGCAAATCCATCTCCATTAAGAACAGCTCCTGTTCCGTTGCTCTGTATTTTGCATCCTGTTATAGAATAAGCATTTACTCTGTCATTATCTACCAAGATGCCTGTACCTTTGTTGTTTCTAATCATTACACCGGTCAGCATGAAAGATCCTGCACGAACTACAATTCCGTTATGAGAAGCTTCACGTCCATAAGCTCCGCCATTGAAAATGGTACCGCCGGATACTGACAGTATAGCTCCGTTAGCAGTGGAATCAAGCAATATCTGATCTTCATCTGAAGAAGCTGCCCAACATCCGGCAATGCTGGTATAGGCGCCATCTATTTGCCATATACCATGAATACTGCTGTCAAAAGTGGCATGGGTGATAAAAACTTCACGGTTGGAAGATCCGCCTTTACTTCCGATTTTAAGTCCTGTGTTAAACGAAATGATATCGGTGGTAACAATGTGAACTCCGCCATTGTTGCCAACAAGGTGGACGCCTATTGAACCGCTGCCAATGCTGTCATAAGGATTTGTTGCACCTACAATTCTGGCGCCGAATATCCGAACTTCAGAACCTCTGGCAACCCTTACCCCTGTGCCTGCAACACGCCACATAAGGCATTGGTCAATGGTAGTGGTATCCATCACATTTTCAGTAACGATTCCGCTGCCCATCCCAAAGATTGAGACAAAGCCAAAGTATGATCTTTCTGTGCCGCCCAAGCAGGCAATAGTTGGTGTATTGGGCGATTTGGGCTTTTTAACAGACTTTATGCTAATATTGCGAATAGATGATTCCCTGAAGGAAACACCTTCCTTCCACAAGAATACCGGCTCATCATTTTCATGCATGATTGTAGAACTTGTGCCATCGCCAACGATATCAATCATATCCGAGCTGGTGAAGCTGATGCTTCGGGTAACTCTGTATTTGCCGGCAGGAATATAGACGGATCCACCACGATTTTTAATGGCAGCCTTTACTGCGTTTTGTATTGCAACAGTATCATTTGACTTGCCGTCTCCTTTGGCTCCAAAATCACGCACATTGAAGGTACTGGAAGGGAAAGTTACAGGCGCTGCACCCAACTCTGAAACTGAACTGCATCCTACTACTGTTCCTGCTGCTGCTATACTAATCTTGCTCATCATTTCACGCCTCGATATTTTATCTTCAGTCATTATGCACCTCGATATAATTTTGCTGCTATGCATATGGTATCATAAAAGCCTTTTTACTGCACTTACTATTTTATCTGCATCCGGCAGATAGAACCTTTCCATTTCTGGAGCAAACGGCACTGGGGTATCTGGCGCTGTAACGCGGAGGACTGGTGCATCTAAGTAGTCAAAAGCCTTGTCTACCGCAAGAGCAGCTATTTCCGCTGCCCAGCCGCCTGTTCCAGCTTCTTCATCTACTACAACAAGCCGTCCTGTCTTTTTGATTGACTCCATTACAGTATCCCAATCGAACGGGACTAATGTGCGGGGGTCTATGAATTCTGCTTCAATACCGTCCTTAGCAAGCATATCTGCAGCTTGAAGAGCTCTATAGACTGTGATAAGTTTTCCTATTATAGTTACATCCTTACCCTCACGCCGAATCACAGCTTCACCAAATGGAATAAGGTATTCTTCTTCCGGAACATTGCTTGACGGATTAAGCGCTCCGGATTCGGCGCGATTGCCCTTCGATCCATATAACATTTTATGTTCAAATATCATTACAGGATTATCATCTCTTACAGCTGTTTTCAACAGACCTTTGGCATCATAAGCGGTACATGGCACAGCGATTTTTAACCCCGGTATATGGATAAACAATCCCTCCAAACTCTGAGAGTGCTGTGCAGCTCTGGTTGTTGCACCAACAGGAGCGCGCATAACCATAGGAACGGAGAGTTTTCCGCCGGACATATATGTCATCTTTGCAGCCTGATTAGCAAGTTGATCCATCATGCAAAACAGAAAATCCCCATATTGAACATCGGCTATTGGTCTTAAACCGGCAATTGCTGCTCCAACTGCGACACCCGCAATTCCAATCTCGGAGATGGGTGTATCAAGGATTCTATCAAGACCATATTCTTCTGAGAGTCCCTTTGTAACGGTAAATGCACCGCCCCATCCGCCCGGTGTGCCAATATCTTCACCAATGCAAAAAACTCGGCTGTCACGATCCATTTCTTCGCGGATAGCTTCTTTAAGCGCTTCAACTATAGTCAACATACGCATATCAGTTCACCTCTCCAACAAAAACATTTTTCAGAGCGTCCTCTGGTTGTGGGTGTGGACTGTTTCTTGCGAATTCGACTGCATCTTCAAGTTCCTGCTCAACTGATTTCTCAATATCTGATATCTCATCTTCTGCTGCTATCATTTCAGTGAGCAGATACTTTTTTAATCTTGGGATTGGGTCTTCAGCCTTATAATGGTCCAACTCTTCCTTTGAACGATACAATCCGGGATCTGTTCTTGAGTGTCCAACATATCTGTAGGTTTTACATTCTATAAGAGTAGGACCTTTGCCGGCTCGTGCACGCTTAACGGCTTTCTCAACCTCATCATAAACTGCCAATACATCCATCCCATTAACAACTTTGCCGGGTATACCGTAAGCCGATGCTCTATCCGCCACATTCTTTACCTTCATAACACGGCTTACATGTGTGGAAGCGCCATATAGATTATTCTCACAGATGAAGATAACAGGGAGATCCCATATTGCTGCCATGTTGATTCCTTCATGGAATGCACCTTCATTGGATGCTCCATCGCCAAAAAAGCATGCAACTACTTTATCGGTTCCAAGCCGTTTGATAGCCAGACCAACGCCCGCTGCAACAGGTATTCCGCCGCCGACTATAGCAATTGCCGGAACCATCCCTACAGCCATATCGCCCATATGCATAGATCCGCCGTAGCCTCTACAGCAGCCTGTTGTTCTTGCGAAAAGTTCCGCCATAATGGCTTTTGTTGGCACACCCTTCGCCACAGCGTGGCCATGAGGTCGGTGCGTGCTGGTTATATAATCATCCTCACGAAGTGCAGAGCATACACCTACAGCACATGCTTCCTGACCGGTGTATAGATGCACAGTGCCAGGAAGCTCTCCATTTAGAAATAGCAGATGCACTTCTTCTTCCAAACGGCGTGCCATTAACAATCTGGAATACATGCTTAATAATTTTGCTTTATCTTTCCGTATATTTAACACTTACTTATATCTCCAATATATCAGCATTATTCATAAATTCTACTGTTTCATCAAAACTCCTTAATCCCGCAGTTGTGCCAATAGAAGTAGCACATAAGGCGCCCATAGCGCTTCCTAATCTGCCAGACTGTTCCAAATCCCAACCTTTGCATATCCCTGTAAGAAATCCGGCTACCCAGGAATCCCCTGCTCCGCTGGTATCTACAACATCAACCTTAAATGCAGGAACATATACTTCCATGTCCTTGTTTGCCAGATATGATCCTTCTGCGCCCATCTTCAATCCGACGGTGCCAACGCCATTATCAAGGAAAAATGCTGCAACCTCCTCAGGCGATTCCTGCCCTGTTATAAGGCGAGCTTCATCAATGCTTGGAAGGAAATAATCCAGATAAGGAAGTGAAGGCTTAAGTACAGCATGTGCATCAATTTCACCGTTCCATACGGTATCTAAACAAGTAACAGCGCCTAACTGCTTTGATTTTTTAAGAAGCTCCGCTGTTGGTTTACCATCAATTGACGGCATTACAAACGAACCCGCGACATGCAGTATTTTAGATTTGCTGATAAGATCAAAATTCACATCTTCAATAGAATAATGTCCATTTGCACCAACAAAGTGGAAAAAAGCACGTTCTCCATCAGGGGCTACCATTACAAAAGTAAAGGATGTATTTACATTACTATCTCTTATAATGCCTTTTGTATCAATCCCCTCATGATTTAGATGTTTTAGAATGAAATCTCCAAAACCATCTGTCCCTATCTTCCCCTCTACTCCAACTCTAAGCCCTAAACGAGCAGCGCCTGTTGCTGTATTATTGGCACATCCGCCAGTATGCAGTTCAACCTGTTCTATTACCTCAAGCTGGCGCCATTCGGGAATTTTAGTTACAGGTTTGGCAAGAGCATCTGCAACAAATATGCCAAGACACATAAGATCTAATTCATTGTTTAAGGAATTCATCGGTCATGCCTCATTTATCATAAATTTTAATGCTTCTATCAGTATGAAGTATACAGATGAAAGAGAATTTTGTCAATGAAAATTTTGCGCATAATGACCTTTTTTGACTCTTTTTGCACTATTTTATTTATTATTTGTGCATTTTGTATATTTTTTATTTTATACAAAAATTAAATATAGAAACTATTAAATAATCGACAACTTGATTTTATTATGCTAAAATTAATTGATTATAAAAACTGTTTGAGGTTATAAATGGAAAACAATAATGGCAAGCACAACATAATAGCTGCCGAACGTCGTAGAACTATTTATAGACTTCTACAAGAAAATGAATCGGTTAATGCTACCGATTTGGCAGAGACTTTAAACGTAGGAATAAGCACAATAAGACGCGATCTTGACACCCTGCATGATGAAGGACGATTAATAAGAGTGCATGGCGGTGCAGTTGTAAAAGAAACTGCAACTTCTCGGATTCCATACAGGCAATCTCGAGGGCAGCATGTAGAGCAAAAAATGATGATAGCCCAAGCAGCATTATCATATTTACCAGAGAGCGGTACAGTTTTTATGGGCGGTGGAACTACCACCTATGCACTTGCAACAAAGCTTACATCAAACTATGATTTTAGTATTGTTACCAATGCATTAGATATTGCTGCATATGTCGCATCTAATAATATTACTTCCGTTGATTTTGTTGGAGGTACCATAAGACCGGAATCGCTGCAGTCTAACTGTGAAGAAGCTCTTGAACGATTATATTGGGATGTAACTTTTATGGGGCTTGCAGCGATAGATATATATCGTGGGATAACAACTGACAGCAGATCGGCTGCACATCAAGAAATAACTATCCTCAAGCATGGCGGTAAATTTGTTGCGCTGTGTGACTCATCTAAAATAGGACGATTTGCCTATGCACAGGTAGCTCAGGTTAAGTCGATTGATGTGTTTATTACAGATACTGGAGCTAATGCAGATTTTATTGACGCAATTAGAGAAGAAGGTGTAGAAGTTGTAATTGCGGGTGAAGAATAGTTTTAATTAAGAATTAAGGAGAACTATTATGCATGGCAATGTATTAACCATAATTCGAGAAATTGCCGCAATAGCAGGACTCATTATTGTTGCATTATTCTACATAAAAGAGTTAAAGCAATGGAAAACCGGCTCACAGCTTGTTAACAGCGCTCAAAAGATATTACGCACAACCTCTATAATTATTCTATCCTTAATTTTGTTGATGATATTAGCCGGTGATGATTGGCTGGGCAGCAATCTGCTTAGTATTATAAAATATTGGACCGTATGTTTTTTGCTTGCAATTGTATTAATAATTATATCACTTATTGATTTATATAATGTAAACAGATCATCAACCAAAGAGATAAAAGATATTCTTAGAAAAACTATAAAAACTAATGATAAAGATTCTGGATGAATGAAGTAAGGATTATAGATATAAATATGCATCCTGATGATGTAAAATTCATGAAGCGGGCAATCTCGCTGGCTCGTAAAGGTCATACTGCACCAAACCCAATGGTTGGCGCTGTTATTGTTAAAGATGGAAAAATCGCAGGGGAAGGATACCATCCTAAGGCGGGAGAACCGCACGCCGAAATTTTTGCAATCAACAGAGCTGGAAACAATACTCTTGGAGCAGATTTATATGTTACCCTTGAGCCATGCAGCCACTTCGGAAAGACACCTCCCTGCACAGATGCAATTATTAACGCCGGCATTAAACAAGTTTTCGCATCGATGATAGATCCTAATCCTAAAGTATCAGGCAAAGGCATTGAAAAACTGAGAAGCTCCGGAATTATAGTAAACGTTGGAATACTTGAAGAAAAGGCCAAAGAGCTTAATAAGGGATTCATAAAGCGGATAACAACAGGAATGCCGTATGTGTTTTGGAAAGCAGCTATGTCCATAGATGGCAAAATCGCTGCTAACAGCGGAAATTCTAAATGGATTACAGGTAAAGAATCCCGCAGAGAGGTTCAGAAGATTCGGAATAGCTGTGATGCAATAATCACCGGAGCAGGCACGATAAAAGCTGATAATCCAGAAATGACAGTTCACGATATCATCAATCCACATAACCCTATTAGAATAGTTGTAGACAGCATGGCATCTATTTCTACAAATTCACGAATATTAGATAATCAGTCTGAAACAATTATAGCTGTAACCAACAAAGCCCCTGCCGAAAGAATTAAATCCCTTGAATTAAAATGCAATGTTATTATTCTTCCTTCAGATATTAATGGACAAGTTGATCTTGTTATTCTAATGAAACGGCTTGGAGAAATTGGAATAAACAATATAATGCTTGAATCCGGCGGAGAGCTTGCGGCCTCTATGATTAATTCAGGTTTAGTAGACAGCGGAGTTGTTTTCATAGCTCCCAAGATAATCGGCGGGCGTGATGCAAAGACAATTGCAGAAGGAGCAGGCATATCACTAGTATCTGATGCAAAAACCGGAGTGTTTACAAAAACCAAACGATTTGGCAGCGATATAGCGCTGTATTTTGATTTGCACAACAAACCATTGGATTAAATTTATCTTAACGCAGCATTTAAAAACATTACATCTATTCTTACATAATTCTTTCATATTTGTTATATTATTCTTAAAATATACATTTTACTATCGACTGTAATCTAACACAATGTTATAATTACATTGGAGGATAATATGCCAAAAATACTAATTGTAGAAGATGAAGCCCCATTAGCAGATACAATAGCATATAACCTTAGAGAAGAAGGATATAAGGTTGTAATTGCAAGAGATGGAATGACAGCATTAGATTTGCTGAAACAAGAGGCGCCGGATTTAGTGCTTCTTGATCTTATGATTCCAAAAATTGACGGACTTGAAGTATGCAGAAACATAAGGCGGAACTCTACGATACCTGTAATTATTCTTACAGCAAAATCTAGAGAGGTTGACAAAGTAGTAGGACTTGAAGTTGGCGCTGATGACTATATTACCAAGCCATTTGGAATGCTGGAGCTTATTGCAAGGATTCGCGCTGCACTTCGCCGGTCAAAAGGCATCAGCACACAATCTGAGATATTAAGCGCTCATGATATAGAAATTGATTCAGCAAAACACACAGTTTTATTTCATGGAAATGAAATAGTTTTAAGACCAAAAGAATTTGATCTTCTTCATTTGCTTATGTCAAACCGCGGAAGGGTTATTGAACGTTCATCGCTGCTTGACAACATTTGGGGAGAGGATGAATACATTGATGCTGGTACTGTTGATGTGCATATAAGGAGACTTAGAGAAAAGGTTGAAGAAAATCCTTCAAAACCAGTACGTGTTTTAACCGTGCGTGGGATTGGCTATAAGTTCGCAGAATGAGGTTGTTATGACAGCGCTTCACAGTATAAGATGGAAACTTACATTAACATATCTTTTAACCATTTTTGCTGCAATATTGATACCTGGTTTAATACTATCGAGATGGATAGACACAAACTATGAAGCATCGTTACGAAATGATTTAATATCGGAAGCTAAACTAATTGGAAGACTAAGCGAAATTACCATTAAAACAGATCCTAAATCTCTTGATAAACTAGCAAAAGAATCCGGCATGAGATTAGGAAAACGAATCACTATAATTAATAATAATGGCAC
>JAPXND010000075.1:0-12785 GCA_033808695.1 Armatimonadota bacterium | reverse complement strand
CCTCTACCGCACTTCGTGACATAGTAACAATAAGCTCTAAAACAAAACTCTTGAGAAGCGGCTGCCGTTCTCTGCCATAATAGTAAATGCCAACAAGCACCCTGTTTAATATTTCCCGCGCAGTATAACGATCGCCACGCTTAATCGCAGCCATCAACACTGGCTCTTCAACAAGATATATATCTCTTATGGAGCGAAGGCGTTGATCTTTAAACTCATGGATTGCTTCCGCACGCTCCGACTCACGCTGTGCGGCATTTCGTTTTAGCTCAAGATATGAGGCATTGGTAAGATTAGCCTCTTCTGCAAGCATTTGCAGCTCAGATGCCGCGCGCCTTATATCACCCGGTGAAAGTATCTCCACATCTGTCTCCGATGAGGAAATATTAACCTGTTCAACAACTATCCCGCCAAGTTCAATGGAGTTGTTCATTACGGGCATAGCCCACATTATATTACCCTGCGGGCATAATAACATTGATGGTTCGCCCCATCTAAGCGACTCAATTATTGCTCTTCTTCGTGCAGATGCACATTCATCCCGCTTTGAAAAATTGGAACACTCTGATACATCGCCGGCGACTATATTCCCATCAATATCAACAAATGCAACGGTTAAATTCCAATTTCTTTTATATTTCTCAATCAACTTATTGAATTTGGGAATAAGCTGCTCCAATTCTCTCACCGGTTTGCACTTCATAATCTGCATCCATTTTCTATTAATTCTATATTCAAATTGCCGATATTATAACATAAAAACTATTACTTAATGAATGATTCATTATAAATCTAACCCTTTATAAATCCGCTCAATGATATAAAAGCCATTGGAAATAGAATAATATATATTATAAACAGTATAGAAATATCACTATGACAAATGAGAAAATTTCACTGTTATGAAGCTATAACATCATTTAAAGCATTGCATTAAATAAAAACTTGCCATATGCCTTTCAGATTGTTATACTTGCACTATATCTGTTATATTAAGGAATATCATGCTTACAGCCACATTCATTCATGCTCCCGGCGTTGGTTACGCAACCGAACAAAAAATATGGGAGCAGGGAATTCTAAGTTGGAATGAATACATTAAGTTACATGAAACCATTTCTATACCTGAAAATAAAAAGCCGTTTATCTTATCAACTGTTCAAAACTCCATAGAGGCTCTCAATGCCAATAATCATCTCTACTTTGCAAATCAGCTCCCTTCTAAAGAGCATTGGCGTGCATTCTCCCATTTTGGCAAAAAAGGAAGCATTGCATATTTAGACATAGAAACCACCGGATGCGGTTATTATGATGATATTACCGTAATAGGCTATTACAATGGTTACGATATGAAATCATATGTAAAGGGAATAAACATGAACGAATTCCCTTATGACATATCAGAAGCAGCCATGCTTGTTACATTCTTTGGCTCGGGATTCGATCTTCCATTCCTGCGGCGCAGATTCCCATCACTAAAACTCAATCAGCTTCATATTGACCTATGCTTTCTTATGAAAAGAATAGGATTAACAGGCGGTCTTAAACACATAGAATCAATCCTAAACATCCCTCGCACTCCGGAAACCGATGGGTTGAACGGCATGGATGCTGTAAGATTGTGGCGCGAATTCCAAAACGGAAATGATGATGCGCTAAACCTGCTGCTGCACTACAACAAAGAGGATGTAATAAATATGGAACTTCTTTTAAATTTTGGAATTAAAAAAATGCAGGAAATTTTGTTTGAAAAGTATAATATTTAACATTAGTAACTTTTTCTCACATAATCCTGTTATATAACAAAAGAAACATGCTATAATATATCTTATCGACATGCAGCATGGAGGATAATTAGTGACAGATAACGATACTGATATAGAAAAAACCAATAGCAGCAAAGATATGTTTATGTCTACAAGCTACAGCAATAATATTTTTTGCGGTATTTGCGGTGCGCCCCTGCAAAATATTCCTGTAATGTATGAGCAAATAAACATAGATTGGCGATGTAATAAATGTCTCCGCAGAGATAAACCATCCGCCGATGATCAAGACTAAAATATTTTTAAATTATTTTACATAATTAGCGCTAAAAAGTTAGCAGAATTACCATAAACATGGTATCATATAACAAATTTAACTATTTTGCACATAATGTGTTGAATAGATAAAACAGAATTAATAAAGGTATCCTGAAATTGCTCGTTTAATTACCAGCATGTTACTTTATTAATTCTAAAATAATAAAATAGCATAAATTATAAAACGGCAAATAAGAAAACTGGACCAGATACCGGAATTATATAAATCCACCTGTATCTGCATTGCCAAAAAGGAGGATGACGATGGCCAAACGGCTGGTCGCCTGTCTTATTACAATTTTCATGCTGCTCACATTTTCAGCAGTATCATTTGCACAAGTTGATACACCTCCGCTGGCAGGAGATAATTTAGAACTCCCGCCGCCGCCGCCCGATTTTGATGAAGGCGATGAGGTTGAAGAAGATGTTGCACCTGTGGTAGAATCCCCAGTCATCGATATTAAACCTAATGCAGATGAACCTGTACTTCTCATAACTGAAGAGACTGAAAAACCTGATATGGAAATAATCGATTCTGAAGCTGTTGATCCTATATACAACTGGACAATGTTCAGAAAAGATCCCTTCCACTCCGGAATTTCTTCTGAGCAGGTGGAGTTTCCACTAAAACTCATGTGGAGACAGGTCGCAAAATTAACATACAATGATCTGCAAAAAAATAACGGTAACCCATCTTCACCATCAGTAGCTGATGGAGTTATCTATTTCTGCGCAGCACAAAAAATTCACGCTGTAAATGCAGATACCGGTTCCCTCAGATGGGTCTATCCCGAAGAAGGCTCACTGAATGTAGTTATTAAATCTACTCCTTTAATCGGAGAAGATTTGATATATGTTGGCGCTGGCGACGGCAGGCTCTACGCCATAACAAAACAGGATGGCAGACTTGCTTGGAGTTTTACTACAAAAGGTATTATGAACTCTTCACCCATCATTGTTGAAGACACCTTGTTTGTTGGTTCAAGTGATAACAACCTTTACGCACTTGATCCCCAAACCGGACAGCAAAAATGGACAAGCGGATTCAAAACCCACGACGACATCTCCGGTTCTCCTGCAGCAGCAAACGGACTGGTATACTTCATATCTAATGACATGTCACTATACTGCGCACATATTTCAACAGGAAGGTTGAAATGGGCAATAAAAGTTGGATCTGCCTCTAAACCTACCACACCTGTAATAGCAGGCAACAACCTTTACGTGGCAGTAGGAAGTTCGCTTCAATGCTTGCAGGTGCAAAGCGGAAGATTGGTCTGGAGCGCAAAACTCCCAGAAGAAATCTCTGCTCTTCCGGCTGTATCAGAAGACGCAATATATGTTGTCAGCAGGAAAAAATTGTATGCGCTCACACTTGCAGGAAGATACAAATGGAAACAGCCTGTTGATTTAGGCGCCATATCATATGCTCCTCCAACCTTGGCAGGCAACTATGTAATTACTGGAAACAGCAAAGGCGTTATTACCATTGTTAACAAAGAGACCGGCGTGGTTGTATGGAAATATATGCTCACACCTGCAACTATCGAGGGCGGCAGACTTCCATACACCGGCATAAGTTCAACACCGGTTGTATCCAACGGCACTCTATATGTAATGTCTGATGATGGAGTTTTAAGCGCTTTTAATAACAGAATACCAGATACATCACCACCTTACGTTACTGCAGTTCAGCCATCAAGAGATTATCTCATGCCAGGCACTCCTCCATTGCAAATAGCTGCAATAATGAAGGATCCTGGAAGCGGAATAAATGAAGATTCCATTGAAATGATGCTCGATGGTGTGCCTGTACAGCATACCTACATTCCGGAAACAGGTGTAGTTTGGTATAGAACCCTGAAAACACAGCCCGTAAGACCACTTTCTAACGGACGTCATACTGTTACACTAATTGCAACAGACTGGGCTGGAAACAAAATGCTTACAGAGTGGTCATTTAGAGTTGATAATGCTCTGAAAATAGCGCCGGATTCCAAACCTAAAACCGATCAGCAAACACCCGGCGGTATGATGCCCGGTGTGCCTGGCATGATGCCCGGCATGAGTGGTGGAGTACTTTCACCGCCTATGGGTGGAATGCCTATGCCGCCTATGAGATAAACCAATTCTATCTCATTGCTTTGTTATCTTAAATGCCTGTCTCAACTTGGGGCAGGCATTTCATGTTTATAGTTGACATCAAATTATGTGGTTTGATAAACTCACCATATGCAAATCATACACAGGAGCTGAATGTGCCCGATATTGAAAACTGGATCCGTCTGGCAATGCTTGAATCACCGCGCAGCGCCACTGCAATAATTGAACACTTCGGAACAATAGAAAAGGCATTCAATTCTCCTATTCAATCCTTCATCGGTATAGAAGGGCTGTCACAAAAAATCGCCGAACGATTTCTGGAACTATCCTCTATGCCTGTTGACAAAGAGCATCAAAAGCTGCTCAAAGTCGATGGACACATTATTACATTCCAAGATGCAGAATTTCCTTCTAACCTCAAAACTATACCGGATCCCCCGGCTGTGTTGTTTACAAGAGGAAATTTGGATGAAAAAGATCAATTTGCCGTTGCTATAGTAGGAACTCGAAAGCCAACAGAATATGGAAAAAGCATGGCGTATAAACTATCACGTGATCTTGCAAAGCGCGGGCTTACTGTAATAAGCGGAGGCGCAAGGGGCATAGATACTATTGTGCACAGAGCAGCGCTGGATGCAGGCGGTCGAACAATTGCCGTTCTTGGATGCGGCATAGATGTACCTTATCCATACGAAAACCGAAAGCTTTTTAACGAAATCATCCTCTCCGGCGCTGTAATATCAGAATACATACCGGGAACTAAACCGGATGCATGGAGATTTCCAGTAAGAAATCGCATAGTGAGCGGGATGTCTATGGGAGTTCTAGTAATTGAAAGCATGATAAACGGCGGAGCCATGATTACTGCAAACACCGCCCTTGAACAAGGCAGAGATGTGTGGGCTGTCCCTGGCAACACAGATTCCATAGTAAGCCAAGGTCCCCACAGACTTATAAAGGATGGCGCAAAGCTTGTAGAAGATGTAGAAGATATACTTGAAGAAATTGGCATTGAACCCAACTCGCCCCAGCATGAGCAGCCAAAACTTCCATTAGATCTCTCTGAAGAACAGAAACACCTTATTCAGGCGCTAAGTCTGCAGCCAAAACACATAGATGATATAATAGCAGAGTGCGGTCTTGCTCCATCATCGGCAAGCAGCAATCTCACCATCCTTGAAATGATGGGGCTTGTAAGACGAGTGCCTGGAAATTCATATGTTAGGGTTGTATAAATAAGCTGCTTCATCTGCATTTTTGCGTAAAAATAATAAATAAAAGGTTTTTATAGTATATTTCTGCATATTATTCACCTTTCCTATTGCATCTATAAGTAATTTGTGTTTTAATAAGATGCAACTTAAAATTAAAGGCACCTTTAGGATTGCATCCCGCCTGTCGATAATACCGGACAGGCTTTATTGTGCTTAAATATCATGTAAATCTATGAATATAATGTGAGGAATCCGGACAATGTCCAAACCGCTAATCATCGTTGAATCACCAGCAAAAACTAGAACACTTAGAAATTTCTTAAACAATGAATATAATATCGAAGCCTCTATGGGCCACGTAAGGGATCTTCCCCAAAAATCCTTAGGGGTTAATATAGATGAAGGATTTACACCAAAATACGTAACCATCCCTGAGCGTAGAACAACACTTGCTCAGTTGAGAAAAGCTGTGAAGGAATCTGATTCCGTCTACCTCGCTACAGACCCTGACCGTGAGGGTGAAGCAATTGCATGGCATTTAGTTAATGCGCTTAAGCTTGAAGGAGCAAAACGCATTACTTTTAACGAAATCACCAAAAATGCCGTAAAAGAAGCTCTGGAGAATTCAAGAGATGTAGACGAGGCGCTGGTAGACGCACAACAGGCTCGCAGGATTATGGACAGGCTTGTTGGATATAAACTCAGTCCACTGCTTTGGAGCAAGGTCAAAAAAGGACTAAGCGCCGGTCGTGTCCAATCTGTTGCTTTGAAATTAATCTGCGACCGTGAGCGTGAGATTACAGCATTTATCCCAGAAGAATACTGGTCGATAACTGCTGTATTGGGCAAACTTGATTCAGAGCAGCAATTCAGCGCCAAATTAATCGAAAAAGACAAAAAGAAAATCAAACCGGCTAACGAAGAAGAATCAAAAACTATAATTTCTGAGCTTGAAGGTGCAGAATACAAAGTCGCAAGCGTTAAAGAAAAAGAACAGAAGAAAAATCCTGCCGCACCCTTCATAACAAGCACCCTTCAGCAGGAAGCATCTCGCAAGCTGGGTTTCTCCAACAGGAAAACAATGAGCGTTGCCCAAACCCTTTATGAAGGCGTTGATTTGGGCAGTGAAGGTCCGGTTGGACTGATTACCTATATGAGAACCGATTCCACCCGTATAGCAGGAGAAGCTATAGCTCAGGCAAGAGAGTTCATCGAATCGGAATACGGGAAAGAGTATCTGCCAACAGCTCCCAGGCAATATAAATCCAAAAAAAGCGCTCAAGATGCTCATGAGGCAATCCGTCCTACATATCCATCGCGCAAACCAAAAGATATAGCAAAATTGCTTACCAAAGATCAGGCAAGACTTTACGAATTAATATGGAAAAGATTCATCGCCTGCCAAATGGCTTCGGCTGTGTTGGATGTTATTACTGTAGATATATCTGCAAACAATTACACATTCCGTGCAGCAGGCTCAACTGTAAAATTTGATGGATTCACCCATCTTTACACCGAAGATAAAGATGTCCAAGAGGAAGAAGGAAAAAACACTGAAAATCAGCAGCTGCCGCCACTTAAAGAAAATGAGCTTCTTAAGCTGATAAATCTACTTCCTAAACAGCATTTTACCGAACCGCCGCCAAGATATACAGAAGCAACTTTGGTTAAGGCTCTGGAAGAAAGAGGCATGGGCAGACCAAGCACTTATGCAGCAATTATCTCTACCATCCAGGATCGCAAATATACAGTGTTAGAGCAAAAAAAATTCATCCCTACAGAGCTGGGTTTCACTGTTACAGATCTGCTTGTAAAGCATTTTCCTACAATTATGAATGTGGAATTCACTGCCGATATTGAAGATAAGCTTGATGAAATCGAAGATGGAAATATGAAATGGGTTGAGCTTATTGAAGAATTCTGGACACCTTTTAAGGAGTCTCTGGAAAACGCTAAAGAAAACATGGAAAATATGAAAGCGCCACCAAAAGAATCCGGCGAAATGTGCCCAAATTGTGGAAAACCGCTTCTAATCCGCGAAAGCAGATACGGTGAGTTCCTTGGATGCTCCGGCTATCCGGAATGCAAAACCATAATCTCTAAGCAAAATGATATAGGCATTAAGTGCCCAAATCCTGACTGCGATGGCGAAATTGTAGTAAAGAAGTCAAAACGCGGCAAAACATTCTATGGATGCAGCAATTATCCAGACTGCACATTTGTTACCTGGGATAGACCCATCAATCGCAATTGCCCAAAATGCAATTCAATTCTGATAGAAAAGCTGTGGTATGGCAAACCCCAAGGAATCAGATGTATATCTGAATCATGTGATTATAAAGAAAGCAATAAACAAAAACAAAGCTCTGAAACAGAATGAATTAGCTTATATCTGATAAATTTGTTAGAATATAAGCAGTTTGCAAGCTTATTGTAATAAATTAAGTATATCATAAAGTTGGAGGGATATTGAATGAGTAATAAAAGTTTCCTGATTGATATGGACGGAGTATTAATCCGCGGCAAAACACTTATTCCAGGCGCTCAGGAATTCATAAAGAAACTTGTTGAAAAACAACGAAAATTTCTTATACTTACCAATAATCCTATATACTCACCGCGTGATCTGCAATACAGATTAGCCAGCGCCGGCTTAGATGTTCCGGAGAGCAATCTGTTCACATCCGCTATGGCTACTGCCCAATTTCTTGCTAACCAGCGCCCCAATGGAACGGCTTTCACTATCGGTGAATCCGGTCTCACCAGCGCCCTTCACGACGTGGGCTACGTACTTACAAGCAACAAACCCGATTACGTTGTGCTTGGCGAAACCAATTCCTACCACTTTGAGCGTATCACTATGGCAATACGTCTCATAATGGAAGGCGCACGCTTCATTGCAACTAACCCGGATACTTCAGGTCCCACGGAAAGCGGTATACAGCCGGCATGTGGTGCAATGGCAGCGCTGATTAAAACTGCTACCGGCATTTCACCCTATTTCATAGGAAAACCAAATCCGTTAATGATGCGAAGCGCTCTGAACTATATAGATTCACACTCAGAAAACACCATAATGGTTGGTGACAGAATGGATACGGATGTCATCGGTGGAATAGAAGCAGGTATGGAAACCATACTTGTTCTCAGCGGTGTTACTGCTAAAAGCGATGTTGAAAGATTCCCATATCGACCTACAAAAATCTTGCCTTCCGTAGCATCAATAGAAGTGTAACTGATATTAACCCAGGAGTGTAGACCTTATATGCTCACACTCCTGCAAATTTCGACATTGCCATACACAATAAGCCCATCACCTACAATTTCCTGCTGCTATAAATAGAATCTTCCTGAGAATCAGAATTACTGCTGCGCCTAATTCGTTACCCAATACCAACACCTTCCTTTAAAGCAGGAAGTATCACTATCAGAATAGATTAAATTCCCTTTAGTATCTCTCCAATATGTAAATACTTTATGACTATCTGCGGCATATTCAAGAAGGAATAATTTTATATCATAAAGAATGTATTAGTATAATAACGCAGGTTGGAATTGGGATGCCCGTCTGCAAATTTCCAACTCCCTATTAGAAAGAAAATAATGCTTTATTAAAACCCTGATAGAATTAATCAGACCAAGGAGCAAGTTATGAAATGTTTCCAAACAATTGCAAGCATAATTGTAGTTCAGCTTGCATTTACTGCAATACTATTTTCAGCACAAACCCCTACAGCCGGATTGTTGATGTCTGGCTCATCTGCAGAAAACAAGGGGTTTACCAATGCTGTCAAAAGCGCCGGCTATAGAGTTGTCCCTTTATACTACAACGATCTAATTGACCAGAACAAATTATCTAAATTAGACCTGCTGGTTATACAAAAGTCATACAAGCTTCCTCTCTCATCTATAAAACCGATAACAGCATACCTGGAAAGCGGAAAAAACATAATAGCGCTGCAGTCGCCAATGTGGAGATCGCTCCTTGTCAAAAATGACAATGTCTGGATTGATCAGACCGAATACATCAACCTGCAATGCAAAAAGCCCCGCACAGACCACATTGTAGTTGACTGGAGCAATCCGAATATCAAAAATCAAATGCAATATTCCCATGACGGCAACATGGCTGCATCTACCCAATCAATCATAGATGATAAAGCTAATATAACAGGTCCGGCATTAAAGGTTCAGCTCGAAAGACTTGAAACATGGGATCTGGTATCTGTTTCTGACATAGAAAACCCGTTCCCAGGAGACAACACACTTACAGTCTTTTGCGCAAAAGGAAGCAAAAACACCGATAAACTATCAATTGAATGGACCCTCAAAAATGAAACTCGATGGATAGCTGTTATCCCTCTCACAACCAAATGGCAGAAGTATGCGCTTAAACCCTCTGACTTTGGCAGGTGGTATACCAATACCGCAAGCGACGCCATTAAAGATCCATTCAACCCAAAAAATGCCGTAAAATTGTCTATTGGGCTTGCCGTTAGCCATACGGGAAAATCCGCAGGTCCACATGAATATCAAATCACTGCAGTAGGAACCGACAGCGCAAAAAATGCAGCTCTTTATAATATCATGCAGCCAGACATTCCAAAAATCGATCTGCTCTCTACCGAATATAAGTTCCATGATGTCAACAACCCAAACAGCACACAGTTGAGATCAGACCAGCGCATTGTAAACGGAATTGAGCTGAAGACATCTAAAAACATATTGTCCCCATTTCCACGTGCAAAAGGTACAGGAATCAACAAAACAAGAAAAAATCGCTGGATACCAATAGCAGATTGTTACAGCAGTAGCGGCCTGTATATGGGATCGCCTGTATCTCTAATGCTGAATGCCTCAAATAAGCAAGCCAACGGAATAATAGCATCTGTTACAATACAGGATCCTTCATTCTACAGCACACAATCCGCACAGAATATACTGAAACAAATTTCGTCGCGGATGCGAAACGGAATATTCTTAACAGAAGGCGGAACCGATTACTACACCTACTATCCAAATCAGAAAGTCAATTACGGGGCAGCAGTACGAAACTTCAGCAAATCATTACAAAGAATTAAGCTGCAGGCTGCTATCATGAACAATGATGGAAGCAAAACAGCATACAAAGAGTGGATATACAATCTCAAAGCCGGCGAAACAAAGAAATTCATCGAATCACTTGGAACATCAGCGCTTCTGCCTGCAGATGGCAAAGTAATCGTCAATCTGGTGCAAGATGGAGCAGTTATAGATAGAATCGAACATCAGGTATCTGTTTGGTATCCTTCAAAATCAAATCAATGGATAAGTGTTGCTAACGGCAAATTTATTAAAGATGGAAAAGAATGGAGATTGCATGGCGTAAACTACTGGCCAATCTCTGGCATGTCATCGGAAGACCCGCAAATCGATGGTAGAGCATTCACCGATGATGTATATGATCCCGATACAATTGAGCGCGATCTAAAAATTATTGAAGGCATGGGATTTAATTGTATTGCAACAGCTGTAATGCATTTTGAACTTGATACACAAAACCTGCTCGATTTTTTGCGCAGATGTAAAAACAATAACCTTAAAGTTATGCTGCATCCCGGTTTATACATAAATCCTACTAGCAGTGATTGGCTGAAAGTAGTTGATGTTGTGAAAAAATACAGACTTGGTGAAAATGATGCCATCTTTGCATATGATATGTGTTGGGAATTGGGCATCGGCGATTATGCTCAGAGATGCAGATGGGATAAAGAATGGCGCTCTTGGATTATTGAGCGTTATGGCAGCATAGAATCCGCTGAATCCGATTGGAACAGAAAGGTCCCGCGCGATGAAAACGGTCAGATTACTGGTCCCAGCGATGAAGAGATTCTAAACAACAAGCCGCCTTCTATTATGGTCGCTGCATATCGCAGATTCCACGATACTCTAACATACAGGCAATACTCTATCGCCAAAGAACAGCTTCAAAGTGCAGCGCCTAACCAGCTTGCTTCTTTCCGCATGACAGAAACAGGTAATCCTACCTGGCGCACAGCCGGCATAACCTATGATTTTCCTTACTTCGCCGGTGGAGTTGATTTTCTTGGCCCCGAAGCCTGGGGACGAATTGGAGATTGGGACTGGGTAAAGCATGCTTCTTTCGAAAGACCTTATGCTAAATGGGCAGCCCCTTCACTTCCTATGGTCTGGACCGAAGTTGGCATGAGTCAGCTTTTAGGCACAGAAGATACGAAATCCACCAAAGAAATGATTGAAGCACAGGCTCTTTATTATGAAAACTGGTATAAGGTATTGCTTGATAACGGTGGAGACGGAATTCTTTGGTGGTGGTTCCCTGGCGGATATCGACATGGTGAAAAATCTGACTATGGCGTGATTAACCCGGATGGCTCAGACAGACCAGTAACCGAAGTGATAAGGCGTCATGCCAAGGAATTTCTGAAACCAACCGAGGATAAAACTCCTGATTACTGGATAACATTTGGGCGCAATGAAACTGCATCTACTGTGGCAGATTTGTATGACAGAATTAAAGGCGAATTCTGGACTGCCAAGCAGGAGGGTTACACTATAGGATTCAAAACACCCGGTACCGGCACAACATCAGCAAATTGCCCGCTTATCGCTGTTGGTGGAAATCCATACAATGGCAGCAATCCGCCTGAATACATTGACGGCGCTTTTAATAAGGTTGAAGTTATGGACAATACCGGCAAATGGGTTAGAGTGAGTCGTGACGAGCAGATAGAACAGCCAAAAAACAGCAAGCCTATTATGAGAATAACAGCATTCAATCTTGGCGAAGCAGAATGGATTTCGGGCTCTGATGAAGGTGCAGTAACCATTTCAGCGGAAAGCGGAGATTTACAATACTTTGCATTGCCGCATGATGTAAAAAGACATACATCTGTAATGGTGCAGGAAATCAAACCAATTGCACAAGGATTAAATAAAGATACTAAAATAACATTATCCTTTAATGCCAAGAACAGATGCAATTTTGGTGAAAAATTCACCTTTACCATTATTGCAAAATAATACAAAATACAACAGATTTAGATAGCAGTCAAAAAGCCTCTTACATGAGAGGCTTTTTGACATACATTATAATATTTTATAAGGTTTTTTCTCAGACATATAAATTATCTATCCATAGAAGGCAAATTTACAGAAAAAACTTCACAGACTCAATTTATTTCTCGTTTACAAGGATTATGCCATCCAATGGCTGAATTTTCAGTGAACGCACCAACCTGCCATCATTGTATCTTGCCTTGCTTTCTATTCTCACAGCATCTCCCACTGTTGCGCCGGATCCACTGCTTTTCAGCACTACATCAAACTTCTGTCCTTTTTGTAATTTAACATCGAATAATTCAAC
>JAPXND010000074.1:3777-12816 GCA_033808695.1 Armatimonadota bacterium | reverse complement strand
GTTATGGACCGGCAGGTGTAGCAGTAATGGTTTCATGCCTTACAGACAATAGGAACAGAACTGTTGCAGAGATAAGAGTAGCATTCTCACGAAACGGCGGAAGTTTAGGTGAAAGCGGATGTGTAGGCTGGATGTTCAACAGCAAGGGACTTATTATTATCAATAAAGATACAATAGATGAAGATACCCTTATGCTTGCTGCACTTGATGCCGGAGCCGAAGACATACAATCGGATGATGACAACTATGAAGTAACTTCTGAACAAGAGAATTTTCATCAATTAAGACAGGCGCTTACAGATGCAGACATTAAATATGAAAGCGCTGAGCTTACTATGATTCCATCAAGCACAGTACGTGTAGAAAATGTAAAAGAAGCCTCACAAATATTGAGAATGATAGAACAGTTGGAAGACCTGGATGATGTACAGCAGGTTCATGCTAATTTTGATATTCCTGATGACATTCTTGAAGAGGCTGCAGGATAAACAATCATTTATATAACATAGCCCAACACCGTCGATTGATAATAAATCGGCGGTGTTTTTTATATTAGAAGGAATATCAGCTTCTTTAATGTAACCTTATTTTAATATTTTGATAGAACTTGTTTTGCGGGGCGTAAAATGCGTATAGTTAATTATTTTATACTAACATCCATGTTGGCAGTAATATTTTCCATAGCTGCAGCATCTGCACCAAAAGCTCAGGGAATTCCACCTATTAAAGCTGTAAAGACTGATATGAATGTGGGCGTCTATTATTTTCCCGGATGGAGCCAGGTCGACCGCTGGTATTGCATTGCAGCAAACAAAAGGGTTAAACATCCGCTTTTAGGCTATTATCGCGAGGGTGATCCCGATGCCGCCGATTGGCATATAAAGTGGGCGTTGGAGCATGGAGTAAGCTTTTTCGCATTCGATTTCTATACAGCAGATGGAAGTCAGATGCTTGAAACAGCTCTGGATGACGGGTTTCTTAAGGCAAAGAATATCAACAAATTCAAATTTTGCTTAAACTGGTGTAATCATGCGCCGCCTTCTACTATGACAGCCAAAGAGCTTGAACGGTTTGGCGATCTTGTTATTAAAAAGTATCTCACTCATCCATCCTACCTTAAGATTGACGGTAAGCCGGTAGTTATTTTTCTTGCCGGATATTCATTTGTAAAGAATTTGGGCGTGGAAACTGCTGCAAAAGAGTTCCAAAAGTTTAAAGACAGATGCATAGATGCGGGATTAAAAGGTGTATACATTGTATTTTGTGAAGGCGAAACAAATGGTGTCGAAACTCTAAAGCAGTCATTAGAAGCCGGTGTCGATGCATTCGCTTTATACAATTATCCCTATGCCGGATCAGGAATGACAGGACCTGGAAATTATGCGGAGTTTTCATACACTCACCTTATGGAACAGGGTGAGATTATATGGAAAAGCTGGAGTGCAATGACTGAAGGGAATTTTTGGCCTACCGTAATGCCCGGATGGGATAGAAGACCTTGGCTAAAGGATAAGGACTTGATACGAACCGGTAATACTCCTGAGCTTTTTGAAGAATTTTTGAGAAATGCACGTAATCATGTGAATAAAGATAGGGTTGTTTTGATTGAAGCTTGGAATGAATGGGGAGAAGGTTCTGTATTAGAACCTTCCGTGGAGGATGGATTCGCTTACCTTGATGCAGTAAGAAATGTGTTCAGCTCAGAAGCGAAAGAACATACAGATGCAGACCCTAAATCATTAGGTTTACCAATGCCAGTATATGACCTTAAGCTTCCATCAGAATCACAATGGAAATTTGACTTTGATGATTGCGGATGGACTACATCAAATTTATCACCTATTGTAATTAATTGGGGAACGCTGAATGCGAAATCATTAAACGGCGATCCTCAACTAAACAGCCCTCTCACATATCTTGACTGCAGCAAATTCAGCAAGATTAGATTGAGAATGAAGCTGTCATCACATGAAAAGAAATCTGACAGCGGACAGATATTCTGGTCAACTGTTTATCGCGGTTTAGATGAATATACAAGTGTTACCTTTACGGTTTATTTAGACGACCAGTGGCATGAGTATATAATTAATTTAAAAGGAAATGAATACTGGGATGGAACTACAGATCGAATTCGTGTAGATCCGGTAGGTATAGCTGATGTAGAAATAAATATTGATGAGATTGTTTTCATGGAATAGCATTTGATAAAGGGAATTACTTAAATACCCTTCAAATTGAATTATTCTATACATAAAATAGCCGAAGACTTACTTTAAACAAATCTTCGGCTATGTATTTTATTGAAAGCATTCAGCTATATTGAACTAATGCCTGACAATATATCTGCACGAGAAACAATGCCAATAATATTATCATCCTCATCTACTATAGGTATTCGGTTAATGTGTTTGTTGATCATTGTTTGAGCCAAATTCTTTATTAAAGCATCAGGTTCTGCTGTAATTACCTTGCGAGTCATTATGTCTGCTGCTGTGAGTTTGCATCCCTCTTTGTATGCATCTTCCAGCAAGCGTTCAGGAACTCTCCATATGCCGTATAGAGCTAATCGCGGAATTGCCCATTCGCGCTTTCTGGAATTAATTAGATCTTCTTCAGTTATCATTCCCACAAGCATCCCTGATTTATTTACTACAGGCGCCCCGCTGATATTATTTGATACCAGCAGCTCTATAACATCGCTTAATTTAGCGTTTTCATCTACCGTTATTACTTTTGTGTTCATTATCTCTTTAGCCGTAACTTCCATGATATTGCTCCTTATTGTTCTGCATATTTAATTATATACAATTTTGATTCAAATGAAACAAATATTTTTATATTAATAGGAAATAGTAATTTGATTATAACACCCAAATTACGATTGATTTTAATTGCTTTTCAGCAAATTTTTGAAATACCGCCATACATCGGGTTTTGTATTGTCAGGGCGAATAAGCCAAAAGCCAGAAAGATCGGAGTTAGCCGGTGCGCCTTCATACTTTTTCATAGGCTCGTTGCAATAAAGCTCCCAATACACAATGTATTTCATACCCATTTCCAACGATGTTTCGGTAATGCGCTTAACGGCCTCATACTGTTTATCGTTTCCGCCTGCTTTGTTTTCAGGTGCACCATACTCGCCAATAAACACATTGTTATCGCCAAACAATTTGCTGGCTGGAGCTTTTTCCTTTAGATAACTCAATGCTTTTCTATACAGTTTGTCATCACCCTGTGTATCCCATGCCGAGTATGAATACAAGTCGCAGTGTGTGTTTGGAATCACATTATTTACCGCACATTTTTTTCCTTCCATACCGCGCGCAATTAGATTAACCTCCGCTGCGTGGGCTACCGTAACCCCATTCATTCCAAACTCTTTACGTGCCTTTTCCACACCATCCTGACGCGCATTGAACCAATCAATCATACCCTTGATTGCCGTATCATCGGGTTCAAGCATGGTGGAGGGATGTGTAAGAGCCCAATCGCTTTCCCAGTTCTGCAGAATAAACGTTTTGCCGCTGCCCTTATACCTGTTGAGCAAGTATCTTGCAATGTCATAGAACTGTTTAGACTCCCAAGCCTTATCTTCTTCAGTCATCCCTTTAAGGTAATAGTGATCGGCTTTGCCGGGAGCATATGTTTCGAGTATGAATACAGAAAATGGTTTTTGAAAGAGTGATACAAAATACGGGGTTCTGGCAAGATCTACCAGGTTGTTAATTTTTGGCCATGCAGAATTGAATGGGTAAACGGCCTGAGGATCTCCAGTAAACCAAACCTTAATAACACCCATTCCCAATTCTAAAAGCTGGTCTGCTCCCTCATTAAGGTAATCTTTTTCAGACAGGCAATACAATCCACCGGCATGTGTAGAGCCTATAACATTTTTCAATTCAACAGCCTCTTTCGAATATGATGCTTGTGCAATAAAGCATAGTGCAGCAATTAAAATAAATCTTAACATAAAACACCTTATTCATCTGCAAGAGAAGAATTGTTATTGTCTACTCCTAAAATGCTCACTGCATTTGCAGATAGAATTTTTGCCGCGGCATTATCAGATAATCCGCTGTTTTTAACAAGTCCCAGCATAGAGGCAGGATCGGAAAACGGAGCATTGCTGCCGAACATTATCCTGTGCGGACCAAAACTGGTAAATGCTGCTTTAATCTTATCGGTGTCAAATGAGCCCGATGTTTCAAGACATACATTAAGCAGTTTGTTATTGCTTATTGCACGCTGCCAGTCATTACCGCCCATAGACCCAAATATGAATTTAATAGTATTAAACTCTTTTGCTATTTCTTCAGCTGCTTCAATCGCCGTTCTGTTTGGAGTATCAATAAACACAGGTTTTCCATATCGCCTGTAAGCGTTCAATATTGCCCTGTAATCACCAACATTGGCATATGGACTGCCTACACCTTGGAAAAATGCTGCAGCAAGGAACTTTTTAGAGCTCATAACAGATTTCATCAATTCAATAGCTTCATCCGGATAATTAGGATTTACTGCCAAATATCCATACAGCCTGTCACTTGAAGAAATAACTTCATATAATTCCTTGTTTCCAAGCATAAAATCAGCAGATACAGCAATATCTGATATCAGCACAGCCTTATCTATGTGATATTTATCCATTAAGGATAAAACCCCTTCTTTTCCATATGGTCGTCCAAAAACATCATATTTGCAGAAATTCATTCTTGTGTCTATAATCATCCATTTGCCCCCATAACCCTAAGAATATTTCTGCTAAGTATTTGCTGTCTGGCATCATCCGGAAGATTGGAGCAGACAATATAGCTGAGAGAGCTTGCAAGCGATCTAAGAGGGGCGCCGGAACCAAAAACTATCCTATCTGCACCAACCTTCTCTGTTATCATTTCCAATGCACCCGGAACATGCAGCTTGTGTGTTTCAATCATTACATTTGGATAATCCTCCATCAGCGCAAGTGATTCACTAAGCGTATCCAGCGATATAGAGCATAGAATGATTGTTGACTCATAATTTTCTGCCGCACGCAGCGCTTTTGTTGGCTGACCTGTTTCTGGTGTGTCTATCATTATAGGAATGTTCATAGAAGAAAGCTGTTTCACTATATGGGAAAATACTGCCGATTCTAAATCCCAATTTTGGTGTGAGGGATAAAATTTGAAGATACGGAAACCTGCGCTGTGCAAATTCTCAATATCCTGATTTATACCAAAAAACATGAGTGGATTTATGGTAGCTATTGGAATTAATCGATTGTTTGCACGTGCCGATTCCAAAACTATACTGTTTCCGCGCTCATGTCTATCATAAATTCCATGTGTAGATTGTATTAAGCTGCTTGCTATTTTGCCTGCATTCATATCGCGCATAAGCCGTTCAACAGTCATATTCAGCTTATGGCTCGGATGCGAACCTATTGCAGCATTTGCATCAACTATTTGAAATTCTGCCATATATTAATTCACCTTTGTTTTGCCAGATTGTATTGGTTACTGAAATTGCTTTTTGTTATAAATACCTTGGGGAATTATATTCTTCAATTCCCCATTTGCTTATTAAGCTTATAGCTGTATCATTTGTTAAATTTAAGTGTATAGGCGTTATCGACACCTTGTCATTCGCAATGGCTTTTACATCTGTTCCATCAGGAATATCCTCGGTTCTTTCAGTGCCGCATATCCAATAATACGCACATCCATTGGGAGCAAACCTCTTATCTACCCGACTGTTATAACGCTTTCGACCTTGGGTGGTTATCTCAATTCCACGAATTCGATCTGCCGGCAGATTTGGCACATTTACATTTAATAGAGTATCCTGCGGAAGTTTATGTTCCAACACAATTCTTCCAAGATATGCTGCAAAATCGGCGGCGTATTGAAAACTTACATCCATGTCATATGAAGTCAGCGATATTGCAATTGAAGGAATACCTGCCATAACTGCTTCCATTGCGGCAGATACCGTTCCGGAATATTGAACATCCCAGCCAAGATTAGATCCTCTATTGATGCCGGATACAACCAAATCGATTTTTGCATCTACAATGTCATGCGTTCCTATGTAAACGCAGTCAGCCGGAGTGCCTGTTATAGAATATCCCTTACTGCCATCCGGCAATTTTACGCAATTGCATAAAATCGGTTCGCGTAGAGTAACGGAATGTCCGCAAGCGCTTCTTTCACGGTCCGGCGCGACAACATACACCGTGCCTATCTGATCTAAGGCGGTTTTTAACGCCATCAATCCTTCAGCGAAAATTCCATCATCGTTAGTAATGAGGATGTTTATGTCTTTTTTATTCATGTATAGATAACCATTAATTGTTTTATTCGGATATTATTATACAATGTGAGAGGGTTATACGCAAGGAATGAAATGTTATGGGAAAAGTGCATAGAGGAGTATTGCCGAGGGGATTAGGTAGATAAAAGATAAAAATCCGGGAGCGGCTTGATGTTCTCTTTCCCGGATTTGATGTTTATGTGATTTTTATGTGGAACGCATTACTATGTCTACCCGCCTGCGGATATCATCTAAATCAATTGATGCGCAAAACGGCTTCAATGGCTCGTGGTCGGAATGCTGGCTTATCATATTCACGGGTATTCTGTATTTGATGCATTTAACTACAAGATAGTGCACCAGAGCCCTTATCTGCCTTTCGCTGGGATATCCTTCCGACTTTCCCGGATGACCGACTAAACATACACCAAGTGAATGTGCATTCATATTGTTGGCTTTACAGTGCGCTCCCTTAATCGTTTCCGGACGGCCTGTTTCTATCTTTCCATCAAGTCTGCTGCTGTATTTTGAAACAGATGTTCTTTTACCGTTGAGTATTACAGCATGATATCCTATATCACTCCATCCGCGCGCCTGATGCCATTTGCGAAACAGCTTAACATCACCCCAATCCGATGCGGAACAGTGGACAACGATTGAATCCGGATGAAATTTCGGTTTTGATATATTGTTCATTGATTACTTACACTTTCCTTTAGTTGCAATTATATGTTCTATAAGATAGTTTATTACAGAATCCGGCACCCATCTGCCTAACAGCTTGAACAGCTCTGATTTAGCCCATTTTCGCACATACTCACGTTTTTCATCATTCGATTTGCCCTGAGTATATGCAGCAGCTTTAATGCCTTCGTATATCATATCCATTACATCTCGATTCGCTAACAGCGATCGAATTTCCTTTGGCATTTGCAATTTCACTTTTGCTATGCCAATGAAATAAGATGCAACAGGAAGCAGATATACTATCCAATGCCAAATATCAACTTTATCCATATTTGTCTCCTTTTTGCTTACATGCCAAAAATATGACCTATAAATGCACCAATAATGGCAACAGCAATAACTCCGCCTAACCATTGTATGGTCCTAAAATTGCGTCCAAGAACTTCTATACGCTCTGTATGCTCAATAATCGTATATGGAACTATTTTCCCAATCTTGTTGAGCTCTGCAATTATGGTTTCTAATTTCTCTTCAATAACAGCAAATCGGGCTATACAAACTTCATCTATATCTTCCAATCTTCTTTTCATAGCATCGCCTTTCCGTTTTATGTCAGCAGGAGTGTCTGCATAACTAATGAATTCACTATGCGAAACTTCGCCACCTTTTTAATGGTGTAGGTTCTTCCATCTCTTGTTACTGTATTGCCAACTGCTGCCGATGAATCTCCTGGCACCATAACAATTAACCCTGGTTTATCGATGTATCCCTGCTCAACACTATCGAAGTATGCATTCATCCTATTCTGATCCAGAATTTGAAAGAATCCCTTCATAGGTATTGTTCCATTCAGCAGAATATCCTCACCATATTTCTTAAATGCATTATCCAATCTTTCCTTATAGCCCATATTACCATACCTTATCCTTATTTATAGCAAATTCCATATCTTTGTTTAATGTTGAGCTAAGCACAGATGCTTCACCCGTCATGCCATCTATTGCTTTTCGAAATGGCTGAAGACGTGCATTGCCCTGTTCAATAAGCTTTCCGCCATGATCAGATGCTGCACCTATTGTTATTCCGCCTACAGAAAAGCTTTCACTGCTGCCGCTTTCCCTTAGCAGCTGTCTCAAAAACTCACCGGAGATGATTTCAATAATCCCAAGCTTAAGTATTTTCTGAAGATTGATATCACTAATATTGCTAAGATATGTATCTGCAATAGTGTATTCAATACCTGGCTGAACTTCACTAATAAGATTATCTATATCTGAATCGTATGTTGTATCAGTTAATGCTATACGGCATTTTCGCTTTATGTCATCTCTTACTACTAAAATGCTCATACACACCTCCAAATCTACATAAAGCTTAATTCTCTTTACATCTTCTGCAGGCAGAATATGTTCATCAGCAAAAATCTGCCTGCATCAGTCAAGTTTTCTATCAGCTGACTTTACTGCCAAATGCCGTCTGCCAAAGTCCGTAGCCTGCGTTATATCTTGCTCTTACGCCATATACAAACTTATCACGTATAAACCCATTTTCAGAATTGCCTTCAAGTGCAGCAAACTCTACCGGCACGCGTGACTGAAATATTACAGGTTTAATTGCCCGCCCTGTGCACAGCAGAAACCAATCATTTGTATCAGAAAGATATGGAGATACAATTACATTTAGTAAACCTGTAAGAACATTCTTTCTTGTGTCTGTTTTGCCAGCAGTAGTATTTACAGCAAATACAGAATCAGTTAATTCAAGTGCAGTCCATTTCAAATCTGGCGGAACAACAAGAGTATCCGGAAGTATTCCAAGCGGCTTTCCTCTATCGTCTTTAAACTTAGACATTTTGGTTATTGCATCTTGAAGTGATGCTGATGACAACGCATCGGCGCCTTTATTAGACTGCGTGCCTGATTCTCCTTCTGAGTGGTCAGTATCGAAAAAGTATTGTCCATCATAGCAAACGGAAGTAAATCCATCTTTCAGCATGGTGAATACTAGTTCATCCTGATGTCTTCGTGTCTCTTCTGCCAGGCTCTGGACGCGTATTTTAAT
>JAPXND010000074.1:0-3767 GCA_033808695.1 Armatimonadota bacterium | reverse complement strand
AATCTGCCCATATAGGTCATCTTCCAGTGCAGACCGATCTACCGAAATGGAAGACTCCCATGTTTTGTTTTTAATCGTATAGCTATGCTCCATCAATCCGGCGGGATGTCGTTCATCTATAAATTCACGCATTCCGGGAACAGAACCAAGCCATGCATATTTTTCAGTTTCCTGTGTTGATGGTACAATTGTTGATATTTTTTCCCAATCACCCGGAGCAGCATTATACGATTCAAAGAAAACGGCTTTTAAGCCGGCTTCCAGCATATTAGGAATATCTGTTTTTACAATAGGCATTCTGTTATCCTTTCTATCTGTTTATGTAGTTTATTATTTTGCATATCCATCTATTCTTATTCTTACTGACCCTGCGCTCAAAACTTCGGTTACAACGCCGCACTTTAAATCCGCTGTGGTAGAAAGCGGATCATCATCTACAGTTTGATTATCAACAAGGTATACTTCCTTGCCCATAACAGCCTGCACGGCATCACCGCCGTTATATAGGAACATATGTTCGCCAGTCTTCTCAACACGAATCACCTTTCCACCGGCAGTTCCTGTAGAGTTATCTGCTTGTTCATAGCTCACACCTGCAAATACATGTCCGCCCGAATCAATCCCATTTACTGCATAACCAGTTGGATTTATACACACCATTACGCCTTTAGGGATTTTTACTGCACCCATTTTTACAGCCTTTAATATACCGTCACTTCTCTTTGAATCTCTGTCTTCTAATGTTGATGTCATTTCATTCTCACTTTCTATTATGATTATATCTACTGCAAATATTTCTCAAGCTGCTCTTGCGATATACCCAATTTTGCAATCATCTCTTCATCTTTATCTGATAGCATTTTCATCGGCGATTTCATATCGGCTGCTGCTGATTCATCAAATGTTATAACCTTTGGCTGTGTTTCCAAAAATCGTTCAAATAATTCACTTACGGTAAATATGTTATCGGCAAATGATATTTTGCCATCGCCTTTAAGCAGTATTTCTCTTGCATACACCTCAGATGCTGGTATTAATTTACCATCTAATCTTAAGGCTGCAATCTTTTCATCTACCTCTTTGCATTTAATTGCAAACTTCATCTCTCTAAGCTCCGATACCATCTGCTGATATCCCTTTTCTTCATTTTCCATGTTTTCACTATCCTCCATCAAAATTGATTTTTGATTGAATATTGCTGCACTTTGCACCCGCGGATTTAATACAAGCGACACCTCTGACAAACTGAGAGGGTTTTTGTTTATAGCAACACTCAGCTTTTTTATGCCGCGCTTATCAAGAAATTCAGCAATCTCTTTAGGAAACGTCAAATTTCCAAACAAACTATCACCCTTACGCCATATACGCTTTACCCATCCCAGCGGATCTAAAGGCGTATTCATATGCTCTATCATTACCGGCGCAGATTGAAATCTTTTAATAATATCGTCTAAATCTTGTTTGGTGATTACAATGCCCTTATCCGGATAATCACCTGCCTCAAAGATTTTGGCATCACGTTCTGCCAATACTTCATTAGGACGAAATTCTATGTCAAATCTAATGCTTTCTCCCACACCAATGCCCTCCTCCTTATGATGATTTTTCTCTTGGAATACCAAGATAGTCTCTAATCCATCCTTCATCAGGTGATGCTATTCCGCTGCTCACCAGTTTCTCTACAAATGAGCTCATCATATCCAGATTTATGTTGCTTCTGCCATCAAGCGTAAATACAGGATAAATCCCTTCAGCATAGTTTATATCAACCAGTCTCTTTATCAACTGATCACGCATAACTGTTTCTTCCATATCACGTTTAAGCTTCTGAATATAATACTTAAACACGTCCATGTGAACCTTTGCCATTGCAAATGAACCGTATTTACTGCCTTCCTCACTGGTAAGCGTTTGACCAAGTATAGCTTTAGATATCTGCTTATTATGATGCTCAATGGCTCTAAGATAGCCTGCTTCACCATTCCGTTTTGCTTCAATCAGCTCAATTGTTACATCCTCCGGAATAACAATAGCGGTTTCCTGTTGAATTTTATCCAGCGCCTTAAGCAAGTCATTTTGCTGATCTTTTGTCATTCCTCTTTTATAGCTTCCTCTTGCTGTTGGCATACCGAATTTTTCAAGATACATATTCCAAAAATTTGTGATTAAGGATTTGCAGTAGTAGTGTTTATATGCCGCTCTAAGATCAGACTGCCCATAAGGCATTTCATAAGACGGCATATATGTATACACAATAAATTTACTGCGTGGAAGCTTGGTTTTATTTCCATCCCTTTGAAGAAACAAGCCGGTAATGTTAAGAAAATCATCCAGCTCAAACCCAAATAAAGCCGGGTCCTTTGATTTTACTGAAGCTATACCAATTTTGCCGGCAAATTTGCCTGATGTAATAGGTCTATAGTTTATCTCAAGGATTGAGTAGCCTTTTGCAACAGCATCCAACGCATTGAAGAGCATATCCTGAACAGAACCATCCATACTGTCAAGGCAGAAGTTAACAAACTCAGCAATTTCAATCTGCTTTGGCGAATCGCCATCCGGCATCAATTTCCAACCATCAGACAGAACCGCAAACTTTTTGGTGTTAAGTGATGATCTGATTTGAGCATCTTTCTGCATTTCATCATAAACAGCCAAACCTTTGGCAGATACCAAATCATCCGGTGAGTATGCAGGAATCATAAATGTGCTTCTTAATGAAGGAGAGCACACAGCGGCAACTTCATTAAGAACAGGTTTATCCGCCCTAAAAACCGAAAGTAATTTTTTAACAGAATCATATATCATATCTACCCCTAAAAGCGAACGCATGTTCGATATTATAAAGCATTTATCTCCCTTTGTCGAGATTTATTTGAAATTTAGCTGAAAATTACAACAGAGCTATTGAAGTCTGCATTTTATTTGATGAATAAAACTAAGCGGCAAATATATACCTTCCGGCACAATTGTTTTTATGTATATATTGAGAAATATCTTTGAAACTTTTTCACAATTCAAATACAAGTTTATCCTAAAAACACACAGCAGCAGATTTATAACTATGCAAATCCGCTGCTGGTATTTATATTCTATAGATTCCAATCTTTGATAATTACTATGCTAAGACACATAATTATCCGCCCAAACCTCCACATGCAACTTCTTTTAAAACACTGCCATTCAGCTTATAGACCATATAGTATATGCCCTCGTAATATTCGCCGCGGATTATAATTTCCATCTTACCATCGCCATCCAGGTCTAACACAGCAGCCACTTTATATTTGTCAGGGGCAACAGGATCGGTTTCAAAATCATGGTCCTTTGAGTAAAACACACCGTTAATCATTATTGTTTTAACTTTGCCTTTTACAATCTTCCTCATAAATACAAATGAATAGTCTCCACTTTTTGCCTGCGGACCTTCTCTTGCATATTCTTCACGAGGAGTAACGGCAGATATAAGAACTTCATCCTGCTTATCACCATCTAAGTCTACTCTTATAACCTGTGTAATATTCACCTTTGCATTAGTAAGTTTTTTCTTTTTCAATATTGAATTAACTTCATTCATATATACTTTTTGTTTGTTGCTTGCTATTCTTGGAATTCTGGGCAGAGCATTCCAGCCGCCTGCAACACCAAATGCAGCGCCACTGATTTTTGATTTAGATTTAATCTCAACTGTAGGCGAAGGCCCTGGTTGTTCATCATTAGGTTTGCTGCCAATTCCTTCTCCCAAATACTTTGTCATTGAGTAAATA
>JAPXND010000073.1:10576-12834 GCA_033808695.1 Armatimonadota bacterium | reverse complement strand
GTTGCACAAGGCGTATCAATAGGTGATTATATCACTGTTTATGAAAAGAACAACGGAGAATTGGGATTGTCTTCTGAATACAACAATGATGAGAATAAGGCGTATTTGCTTGAAAAGCTGTATAAGTTCGCCTGCAGATTAAGAGAAGGATTCGGAAGCGAATTCACCTCGCTCTTTCCACGCCCTAGCGCTAATCAGCGCTGGATAGCAGAAGCAGCCGGTCAACAGCGGCTTGATTTGTTTGATTGATATGATGTTTGTCAGAAAAAATTACAGATTGGACAAAAACCAATTTCCACATTGGTTGAATACAATGCAAGAATGTTTTATATGCAACATATACCTTGCTGTCCGGCGGAATGCTGCTATAAAGTGTATTCTTCAACAGAGTTCCGCCTGATTGTATATTAGGGATTGATCCTAAAACCTGCTCATCTTTAACAGTTGTATGCTGTTCCGTTGATACAACAGCAGGCGCTGATTCTATTCAATTGCTGCAGCAAATATTACAAACGCAGTTAAATATATGTTTTTCATCATCAATCTTCCACCGCGTGCTTAATACGGCAGAATTACAGGTTCGCCGGATATTGTGAAATCTATCGTCATTACTTCGCCGGCGCCAAGTGAACGGCTTCGCTGGTCACCCTGATTTCCACCTATAGATAGGGTATAGCTCCCCGGCAACAGCATACGATTTCCATCATTATCAATTTCCGAAAGCTCCCGCGGTGTTAGTATGAAATCCACTCTTTTTTCTTCACCCGGCATAAGCGATACTCTGCAAAAACCTGCAAGCCGGCGGATCGGTGATTCAAATGGCGCATCGTTATGCTTTATGTAAATCTGAACCACCTCATCAGCAGCGAATTTACCTGTATTGGCAACATCTACCGATAAAGCAGCATTTTCTCCGACATTGATATTGCTGCCGCTTACCTCCAGATTACTATATGCAAATGTTGTGTAGCTTAATCCAAACCCAAATGGATAGAGCGGTTCATCATGCATATAGCGATATGTGCGGTTTTTCATGCTGTAATCATGGAATGGCGGAAGCTGATCAAGCGATTTAACAAAGGTAATAGGAAGGCGTCCGCCCGGAGAATAATTGCCGAATATCACATCTGCAACTGCATTTCCGCCTTCTTCGCCCGGATACCATGCAGTAAGAATTGCCGGTATATGCTCTTCCGCCCAATTGACTGCAACAGGACTTCCGTTGAAGAGCGCTAAAACCACAGGTTTCTCAAGTGACGAAATCATTTCTAAAAGCTCCTGCTGAACGCCGGGCATATTCAAATGAAGTCGATCTCCTCCGCCATCGGAGTTTGCCGCATCGCCTTCTTCACCTTCTACACGAGGGGAAAGACCCATGCACATGATAACAACATCCGCTCTTGAAGCCGCCGCCGCCGCTTCTGCAAATTCTTCTTTTGAATTGCCTGTAACATCGCATCCTTTGGCATAATAAATGCGTGTATCTTTGCTTACACGTGAGACTATACCTTCCAACGGCGTTGAATATACTGACGGCGTGCCAAAATAGTTGCCAATCAATACATCAAGAGAGGAAGCATTAGGACCTATAACCGCTATCGATTTAAGGTCTTTAGATAAGGGCAGGAGATTGTTCTCGTTTTTCAACAAAACAATAGATTTAAGAGCTGCGAGATGTGCAAGCTCGCGGTGTTCGGCGCAATCGTTTACTTCATAAGGGATTTTTGAATAAGGAACCATATCGTCCGGATCAAACATGCCTAACCGGAATCTTGCTGTAAACAGCCTTGCAGCAGCTTCATCAATCTTTGATTCAGATATCAAACCCTGTTCCACTGCAATAACTAAACTTCCGAATGTTTCTCCACAGTTCAAGTCACAGCCATTGTTTACTGCCAAAGCCGCCGATTCCTGAGGCGATGATGTTATTTTGTGGTTAAGATGAAAATCGCATATTGCACCGCAGTCGGAAACAACATAACCATCAAACCCCCATTCATCTCTGAGAATATCCTGCAGCAGAGTTTTGCTTCCGCAGCACACTTCGCCGTTCGTTCTGTTATACGCTCCCATTATAGATACGGCTTTGCCATCAATTATGCAGTCTCTAAATGCCGGCAGATATGTTTCTCTTAGATCTTTTTCACTTACTTCCGCATTAAAATGATGTCTTTCTGATTCGGGACCGCTATGAACAGCATAGTGCTTAGGTGTAGCAGCTAATTTTAAGTATTTTGGATCATCACCCTGAAGCCCTT
>JAPXND010000073.1:0-10566 GCA_033808695.1 Armatimonadota bacterium | reverse complement strand
ACCTATTTTTGCTGTAAGGTATGGATCTTCGCCGTATGTTTCCTGTCCACGCCCCCATCTTGGATCTCTGAATATGTTTATGTTAGGACTCCAAAATGTGAGTCCCTTGTATATCCCTCTGTCACCGCGTTTAGAATACTCATGGTGTTTTGCTCTGGCTTCATCAGAGATTACATCCGCCACTTTTCTTATAAGCTTGGTATCCCAAGTTGCACCAAGTCCTATTGCTTGTGGAAATACTGTTGCTACCCCAGCCCTGCCTACACCATGAAGGCATTCGTTCCACCAATTGTATTCCGGTATACCTAACCGCGGAATAGCAGGAGCCGTATGCAGCATTTGAAGAATCTTCTCCTCAATGGTCATACGAGACAAGAGATCTGCTACTCTCTCTTCAATTGGTAATGACGGATTGAGATAGATGGGTTTTTCGGTATTGTTTATCTTAGCATCATCATTCATAATACAGCCTCTTATAATTCTTCAAATAAATTGTCTTTAATAATTTTATTTTTTGTAACGCTTAGATCCCTTATTGCAGCTTTATTCGCTTTTACACCTTCTTTTTTGTTCGTTTGAAAGATGTTGTCTGTTATTGTTAAATAATCGGCGCCTTTTGCAATATCTATAACGGGATATCCTTCTTTGCTTGCCAGCAGATTGCCTTTAATAAAAGTTCTGTAGGCTTTGTTTCCAAGTTTAATAGCAGGCTTAGCATTTTGTATTTGGCAATCTGTGATAGTGAGCTTGTTAAGACCGCTATGCTGCCAATACTGAAGCTGCATATTGTAATCTACACCAACGAATGGGTTGTCTGCTCCAAACCCTCTAATCTGCACGCCGCTTATTACAGCATTGTAGCCTATGCATTCCGGGTTAACCTTTATGCCTGTACCATTTTTTCTAACAAGGATATTGCTTCCTAAGATGGTAAATCCACACACTCCCTCAAAGATAAAACCATATTCAACATTTTCCACCCAGCACCCTATAATGCTGTATCCAAGTGATGCAGCCCATTCCGGTTTGCCTTTATCTGTATGCTGCAGCTGATGGAAGAATGCCTTGCCGCCTATTATAAAACAGTTAGTCATCATTACTCCATCTTGTCTGCCAAACTCAAACGCAACGAGGTTTTTTTGGAAATATGCGTCTTTGTATGTGCGATTAATTCTTGATGGGAACCAGTGGATATTTTCGAATCGGTTTATATCCATTGCCCCGCTTAAGTGAAAACCTCTGTGATGAGCGAATCCGTTTATGTTTTTGAATAGGCACTGTCCGGCATTTGCTCCACCCGGCGCAGATGAAACGGCAATCCATGCTCCATCAAAGTTGATGTAATCAAGAAATACATTGCATCCCCAAAGTTCAACAGCTGGGGGATATACATCGGGTTTCATCATCTTTTCATCAGTAAGGTTATCCGGATAGTATATGGCTATACCTTTTATGCCGCAATAGCTGAAAAGTTTAAATGCGGGACCATTTTTGTGTTTTACATGAAAAGTTGTAGTTGTATTTTCCCAAGATTCACCCTCTCCCTGAAGAACAATATTATCAGGAAGAGTTACAGTATCTTCAAGGATGATTACTCCTGCGGGCAGGCGGACTACTCCCCCGCCATCACCAGCTGCTTGAATGGCTTTTTGCAGCGCCTTTGCTGATGGAGTGGCTCCATCCCCAATAACGCCATAGTCGGCAGCGTTTATTGATTTGGAAGGCACCATGGGGTTTGCCTGCAGCGAGATTGGCAGGAGCATGATTAAAATAGATAAAATGTATACGTTTTTCAAGATAAATCTCCTTGTATGAGATGATTATATTTATGTTCAATGAAAAACTTGTATAATCCTTCTAAATATGAGACTTTAAGAAAAACCCGCTGGATGAAATAAATCCAACGGGTGTGAAAACATAAGTCGGAGTGTTGATGTTATGGCGATGATTTGCCTTGTGATTCTTTCCACTTTATGTAGGCATCTTGTGCACTTTGCCTAGCTCCCTGGTAATCTATTTTGCCCTCTTTTTCTAATTGAACAGGATCTACTAAACCTTTTGTTGATCGCTGTGATGTACCCTTCCAGATAATTAATCCAGCTATAAGTATAACTGCAGCGATAACAATTATTACTGTTGATTTTGATAATTCTTTTTTCATTTGGACATCCTTTTAGCAGATAAAACAGATTAAATACAATCAGTTTTTGCTTAACCAACCATCGGTTGCAAACGCTTCAACCATAGATTGTGCTTCTTCTTGGTTATTTACGTATAGATTCCATTGTGAACACGACATGTCATATGGATATTTATCTCCACACCATAAAAATTCAGGAGCTATTGTTTGGCTGGGTCTGCATCCTTTTGCATGTCCGTCAAAGAATACACTGTTCAGCCAGCTGTCATGTGTTTCTGCGGCATAATACATGGCGCTCCAACAATAGGGTGTTAACATAAGAGAATTCAATCCCCAACATCCAGGACCATCCATTATTGCTATCATTTTAGCAGGATTTGGAAAACTATCTATTGGCAGTGTTTGATTCCAAGGCGCTGTCATGCTATAGGCTGCACTATAATTACTTAGATTTATTCCATATCCTATTTTCGCCCATACATTAGTTCGTGAAGGGCAAGTCCAAATTGATTTACTCTTAATATATGGATGAAGGTCATCATTAAAACGAATGTGGTTATCGCCGGTTATTTCGCTGGGAGTGCTGGATTCTCCTGTATATGCGAATGGTCCGCATCCATCATGATCATTCATATACATTTGCAATGCACTTCCAATCTGTCTCAGGTTAGATAAGCACGTTGTTTTGCGTGCTTCATTTCTTGCTCGCGCAAATACCGGGAAAAGTATAGCTGCAAGAATAGCTATAATCGCAATTACTACCAGCAATTCAATTAGGGTAAAACCTTTTTGTTTGATTTTTAACATTTTTATCTCCTTTTTTTATTTCGCTGATGTTGACTGTTTGCTAAATTTTCACCTCCTCCATTGATGCATGCATTAAATTTTGTTTTATTTCTACTGATGGTTCTACAAATATTTTTTCCGGCGCACTGTTATGATTGATCTTGTTAATTAAAACATTGACGGATTTTCTTGCAATTATATGCAGAGGCTGATGGATGCTTATAACAAAGATATTTTCATCTATATTAAAGAATTCCTGGTCAAAAAATGCTAATCCAAAATTGTTTGGATTTATTTTACTATTCATAATGGCTTTGTTGGCTCCTAAAGCCATATGGCAGTTCGCTGCAAAAAAAGCCATCTTCTCTTTATCAGTTTTAAGCAGATTATCAACAACCTCAAATGACTCCTGTTCAATGTGCCTGTTTGAAGAATTAGCATTGCATTGCGGCAATATCCTAATCTCTAATCCCGCCTGATGCATTGCATCTTCGTAACCTGATTGTCTATCAACAATAGATGAGATGTTTGCCAAACTTGTAATATGATAGATTTTTTTAAAGCCATTTTCCTGTAATAATTTTACAGCTTCAAAAGCTCCGTTATAATTATTTGTTCCTACATGGTCTATATTTTTATCTTTTAGATATCTATCAATCATAACCAGAGATACATTGGAATCTACAATTTTTTTAAGATATTCATCGTTGCTTTCATATCCAATATAAAAAATTATAATGCCATCTACATTTCTATCTAATGCTTTTTGAATATTCAATCGTTCCTGCTCTATACTGTCATCGTTTAAATATAGCAGGAGGTCGATATTGTTTTTAAATGCTTCATCCTGAATATAATAAATAAGCGGGCCCATTAAATCATTGCCGCTTATGAAATCATTATCTTTAAGATTTTGATGATGCGGCATGATTAGAGCGAAAATTCTGTTTTGAGTTTTTATATCCGATACAAAAGTTCCTTTTCCCTGAATTCTGTATAAAAGCCCTTCATTAACCAAGGATGCGATAGCTTCTCTTACGGTACCGGGACTGATTCCATACATTTCCGCCATTTGGTTTTGTGATGGCAGCTTATCACCTGGTTTCAGAACGCCTTTTTGAAGATCCTCACTTATTAATGCCTTCAACCGCTCATGTTTCAGTGTTGCTTCTATATGCATTTGAGATAAACTCTTTCTAAACTATCAACTTATTTGGTTATTGGATAACTCAATAAGTTAATAAAGTTATAAACCCGACAGAATTAATCCATCGGGTATTTTGAATAATTTAAGTAATATTACATTATATTTTTATATTTGTCAACACAATTATACAAAAATATAATTTTTTTTAAAGTAATTATTAAAAAGAACCGAACCCTCAAAGTATATAATAACAAAGGGTTCGGTTCTAAACTACAACTTTATTAAATCATTGACTTTAACCAAACAAGCATTACTCATCAAGATCCATAAAACCTTCAGTACCTGATGTATTCCACCACTCTCCCGCTGGGAATGGTTTCCTTGGCCAATGATAATCAAATCCATATTTATTCCATGGAGCATCAAACCAACTTGCAGACAATTCTATTTTGCTCAACGGATATGCTTTTGCATGACCATCTGCAAAAGCATAGTTCATTTTACAATCAGGATACCAGCACCATCCAGCATATGCGGCTGGTACTCCCGGAGGAATTCTGGCATCATGAAATGGAACGAGTTCATGGAAGGCATAGGTTCTTGATGGATCTTTTAACCAACTTTCACCGTAAGCCAATTTAGGACCCGCAACTCCATTGGGATAAGCGGGCAATGTGTTTAAGGTATACCAGAAACGATAGTGATATGAAGTGAATCTTTGACCAATCGCCCACCCGGTTTTACTGGTACCCCAAGCGCTGCCGGTATCACTAGGACATCTGAATAAGCTTCCACTTTTTACATATGGCTCCAGCTGGACACGATATGAACATGTTACTGCATAATCATATGTTGCCTCATTCCAAGGACCAGTATGTCCGTTGTAGAGCTCGCCATTCACATCTCCTACACTATTAGCATACTCTTGCCATGCAATGGGAAAGAGCTGATCATTATCTCCCATATACATCTGCAAAGCAAGCCCAAGCTGTTTGATGTTGGAGAGACAGGTGGTAGATCTTGCCGACTCTCTCGCTTTTGCAAATACCGGAAACAATATTGCGGCAAGAATCGCAATAATAGCAATAACAACTAACAATTCAATTAATGTAAAACCTTTGTTTTTTCGCATTTTTCATACTCCTTTTGCTGATTCGATTTGTCCCGCGAAAGTATTTAATGTCCTCCTTTTCTAAATATTTTTATAGCGTTTTTCAATAATGATTCTACACAAAAATATAAAGAGTATATATAATGTATAATACCACTTTCAAAAAGAATGTCAAGCGCTTTTTCTGAATTTTAAAATATTTTTTATATTTTTTTGCAAATTTATACAATTAAACACTCCAAAACTCCTATATAAAGTAAAACGGCATATTGATATAGGGTTTTTGTTGTGATATGATTAGTTGCAGTATAACAATTCTTTTTTATATTTTTTGATATAAACAACAAGAAAATAGAAGTTAATTGATAAGCTAATACATATGAAGAATGTGTAATAAAGGAAATTTAAAATGCAGATTGATTATTCAAAAACCGTATACCTTTTTGATGGATTGACCGGTGATATAATTCCCGATGATCTGGCGGATACTATTAAATCATTTCTATCTATTGAAAATATTTACATGGCTGCAACACGTGAAATTGCAACCAAACTAGAGAATTTGAACGATGAATTCAAAATCACAAAGAACAGAAACCCTATACATCAGATTAAGACACGGGTGAAAACTCCCAAGAGCATTGTAGAGAAGCTGATTCGCAGATCATTTGAGGTTAATGTGCACTCTGCCCGCGAGAATTTGAGCGATATAGGCGGCGTAAGAGTTATTTGCGCTTACATAGATGATATATACATGATTGCCGATATGCTTATATCGCAGGATGATATAGAGCTGATTAAAATGGCAGACTATATTAAAAACCCCAAACCAAGCGGATACAGAAGCCTTCATCTTATAGTTACTGTGCCGGTGTTTTTTACCAATCGCACAGAGAAGGTGAAGGTTGAGATACAGATACGGACGATTGCTATGGACTTTTGGGCATCGCTTGAGCATGACCTTGCATACAAGTTTGCTGAAAACAAAACAGACGAGATGGTAAAGGAATTGAAGGACTGCGCAGAGGTGATTGCTCAAACCGATATAAGAATGCAGCGTTTATACAGATTAACAATTTCTGGAAATGAACAGCCCAAGAAGGATTAATGCTATTGCTGTGATAGAAGACTTATTCAGCCTTTAATCTACCCCTGCCAAGGCAGCCAGTGTGCCAAACTGCTGATTGTAGAGTATTGAGTATAAGCCATCCTTCTTTATAAGCTCATCGTGTGAACCGTATTCCTGAACGCGCCCATCGCTGATGACGGCTATCCGATGCGCCCGCCTGATGGTTGAGAGTCTGTGTGCAATGATGATAGTGGTGCGATCTCTCATAAGTTCATCAAGGGCTTGTTGAACAATACGCTCACTTTCAGAATCGAGGGAGCTGGTTGCTTCATCAAGGATGATGATGGCAGGATTCTTGAGAAAAGCACGGGCAATGGAGATTCGTTGTTTCTGACCACCGGAAAGGCGCACTCCGCGCTCACCAATGACCGTGTTATAACCGTCATCCATCGTATCTATGAATTCATCGGCATATGCGCGCCTCGCAGCCTCCCTTACTTCATCCTGAGTTGCGGAAGGGTTGCCGTAAAGGATGTTTTGCTCTATTGATCCGGAGAATAGAATCGGTTCCTGAGGAACAAGTCCTATTTGATTTCGGAGTGAAAAGAGCGTGTAGTTTCTGATGTCGACGCCGTCGATGATGATGCTTCCCTTATCCCACTCATAGAAACGGTTTATGAGGTTGGTTATCGTTGTCTTTCCGCCACCCGATGGACCTACCAGTGCAAGTGTGGTGCATGCCGGTATTTCCAGAGACAGATCGGTGAATATAGGCTGATTCGTACCTGGGTATGAAAATCCCACATTACGAAAGCTGATATTTCCGGTAAACAACGGCGCTTCTATGGCATCTGGACTATCTGCAATATCCGGCTCTGTGTCGAAAATGCCGAAGACTCTATCTGTTGCGCCCATAGCATTTGCAATTATCAGCTGCATTTCGTTAAGCCATTCAAATGGTGTGTACAGCTGCCCCTGCATCATGATGAACTGAATTAGCAATCCCGGGGATACATCTCCAACGTAGAAGATAGCCATATATCCGCCGGCGATGATGATAAGCAGCTGTGACAACGACCTCAGCATGTTCATCAGAGCTTCACTTGCAGCATTGAGTTTGGAGTTGTTGATGCCTAAATCCACCAATACAGCTGTATCTTCATTGAAACGATGAATTTCATCTTCTTCACCAGTGAAGGTTTTAACAATAGTAGATGCGGCTAATTTTTCCTGAGTGCTTCCCGCCAGTCTTGCAAGCTGGTCTCGTATTGTGCGGGCATTCTCTTTAACTTTCCATCTGATTTTTCTTTGGACAAGCAGCTGGAAAGGGATTAATGAAATAGATAGAAGAGCCAGTTTTACATTTTTTGACAGGAAATAACCCAAAATAATAACTATCATTCCCACACTCATCCATATTTGAACAAATGCTCTGCTGATAAATGGCTGAATGGCTTCAATATCTCCTATGATTCGGCTGGTGAGAGAACCCGACCGGTTTGCATCAAAGAATGAGTGAGAAAGTTTTTGAATATGGGCATATAAGTCGCATCTGAGTTTGTTCACAACTTCCTGAACGGCTCTTGCTGCAAGGGTGGAACGTAAGTATACAGGAATGGGTGCAAACAGCGCAAGCGCCAATCCTAAAAAGAAGTAGTATTTTATCTGCATCCAAGCAGCGTCGGATGTTATTTTTCCTGCGCTAAGATCGGTGAGTATATTTACAGCTTTTCCTACCAGCCAAGCAATTGCTACAGGCGTAAGCATTTTAATTACACCGCATAGGGTTGCAGCAGCAAACGAGATCCAATATGGTTTTACATAAACCAAAAGCCTTAGCAGGTTGCCAAATTTACCCTTTGCAGGTTTATCATCTACTCTATTAGAACCGGACATATGGTACACCACCACAATTAGTATACACATTATAGCACTTCCATCGCTTCTGCTAAAAACTAACATGTTTGGAAATAAGAGGTTGAAAAGTAATAAAGATGTAGTTTTTTGATAATTGTATTATAATAGATTGATATTTTTCATGTTATTTCTGCTGCAGAGCTATTTTATAGATTTTGCAGTTAATATTGTTTAATAGATTATCAAAAATGGTATAATTACATTAAATTATTACTATATCGGTTTTTATTGTATATTAGGGTTAAATGTTTTGGTAATTCGCTTTACAAAGGATTGTATTCCGGTAATAAATATTTCGGGCAATGTTGATTATAACAGCTGCAAAGAAGCAGCAAATCACATTAAATACTTATTAGATACTGAAACTAAGCAGGTTTCAATGGAAATGGATTCCATTGAGTCTATTGATAACAATGGTTTGATTACATTGATATCCTTGGCAGAGAATGCAAAAGAGCGCGGAAAATCTATAAAGATAAATTCGCTTAATACACTCTCGGCTAAGATGCTGCATCACGCAGGTGCAATGGACATATTTGATATTCCATCAAACATTGAAATAAAACCTATGCAGGATTTACAGATTCCTAAAAGCGAACTTATTGAAATAGACATAACGCCAACAAAAAATGACTGCAGAATGGCGCGAAATTACGTTGCAACATTTGCATATCAGATGGGTTTTGGACAAGATGATCTTGATGATATAAAACTTGCTATGGGTGAAGCGCTTTCTAATGCCATACGTCATGGTTCTTCCGATATTGATAATATCTACATATTCTGCAACAGCGGTCAATCTAAAATAGACATACGGTTAAAATATAAAAGCAATCCGTTTAACCCCGAAGAGGTTCCCGAGCCTGACCTTAGTTTTTGCTGTGAAGGCGGCATGGGAATATACTTTATACGTAAGGCTATGGATAATCTGGCATATTCATTCAGTGATGGATTTGCAACAGTCTCTATGACTAAATACAATAAAAACTAAGCCTGCACACTACTCTGGCGCTTTGTCTTTATCCTTACCCAATTCAGCGTTGGTTTTATCATCAATATAAATGGTAACCCTCACAGAATCGTTATTATCCAACTTAACACCCTTAGGCATAATAAGCTTAACAGACTGCGAAAATGTTTTTGTTTTACCATCGAGGTTAATAGGACTTGTTTTTACTGTGCTGATGTCAGTAATATCTGCAGGTTTTCCGCTGATGATAACAGTCTGCGGATGGATATCTATTCCCAGAATGACATATGGATATTGAGGCTGACCGATAATATCCGGCACTATATATGCAATTTTGCTTATAGGTGCTTCTATAAGCTTCATAACCAGATGCACTTTATCCGGGTTGATTTGAACTCCTTGAATATCTTTGCCTTCACTATCTACTGCCATCACTGAAAATTCGCCGTCTATGCTGCTTGCAGATTCACCGGGATCTAGTGGAACAACCAGTTTATCTATTGAATTAATCAGCCGCAATGAACCGCTTACTACCGCATTGCTGGATGAAATCATAGGAGGAGTGAATGTATAATCCTTTGAAGTTTCTGAAAGCATTTTGATTTCTATTTTAAATAGGCGGCTTACTTTCTTTTCAAGAACAACGGTTACGTTGCTTGGTATAGCCTCTCTTTCAACTCTGGAATTAAGCTCTCCGGGAATTTTGATTTTTACCGGTGTGCTGTATTGACCAGCAGTTCGCCCGGATAGGTCAACATAGGCTATAAGCGCCTCCGGATCACTTACAAGTTGATTAACATCGGCTTTTTTGCTTTTTACCATAACTTTTATTCTGCTTGGTCTGCAGGAAGCAAGATAACCCGGTTCCAAATTGCGTAGCTGAACGGTAACATCGGTAATGTGTTTTGTTACATCGTGACTCTGGTTAGCGTCGGCATAGATCCAAATAATAACGGCAATGGCCAATGCAAGCAGTTTATATCTTAAATTATGACGACTCATTGTTTCCGCTCCGTCTTAGATCCGTTATTAGTGCGAAGTTTGTTTATTGTATTAGAAAATATTCTTTTTATCTGCACTTTTTCATCTGCAGGTTTTACGGGTTTATACAAATCTAAGAGTTTTTCTCTTATCTGTGATTCAGATAAACCGCGCTCAAGCTCACCATCGGATGATATAGATATAGTTCCTGTCTCCTCAGATACAACCAATACAGTTGCATCACTCAGCTCCGAAACCCCAATAGCGGCTTTATGCCTTGTATGAACGAGCATGCCCATATTCTTGTTTTCGCTGAGTGGAAGTATGCAGCCGGCAGCAACAATTCTATTGCCTCTTATGATAACAGCTCCATCATGCAGAGGGCTTCCTGTATAGAAAATGGTTCTTATTAGATCATCGGTAACCGCAGCATTAACAGCCACAC
>JAPXND010000072.1:0-12924 GCA_033808695.1 Armatimonadota bacterium | reverse complement strand
TGCAGATAATATAACTCTCCTTACAGGAAACACGCCGCTTGTATGGTTAAATAAAATTACAAAAGATTGTTATGCAAAAGTTGCTGTGAAAATAGAATCATTCAATCCGGCAGGAAGTATTAAAGATAGGGTTGGAATTGCAATGCTGAATGATGCAATTAATCAAGGTCTTGTCAATAAAGATACTACTATCATTGAACCCACAAGCGGCAACACAGGAATTGCATTGGCATTTGCCTGCGCTGCATTGGGTTATAAACTTATTCTTACTATGCCTGAAACAATGAGTATTGAAAGAAGAAAATTACTAAAAGCCTATGGCGCTGAAATTATTTTAACCCCAGGAACCGAAGGAATGAAAGGGGCAATTGCAAAAGCAGAAGAAGTTGCAGTTGAAAAAGGAAATGCCTATATCCCACAGCAATTTAAGAATCATGCTAATCCGGATATCCATAGAGAAACTACTGGACCGGAAATATGGAATGATACCGATGGTAGCATTGATATTGTAGTAGGCGGTGTAGGAACCGGCGGAACAATTACTGGAGTAGGGGAGTATCTTAAATCCAAAAAGTCTGATGTTAAAATAGTGGCAGTAGAACCAAAAGATTCAGCTGTTTTATCCGGCTGCCTACCTGGAAAACACATGCTGCAAGGAATAGGTGCAGGTTTTATACCGGATGTATTGAATAAAGATATTATTGATGAAATCATCCAAGTAAGCAATGAAGATGCCATAACAACAGGAAGAAGCATTGCAAAAGATGAAGGAATTTTGACCGGCATAACAGGTGGAGCTGCAGTATGGGCAGCAAAATCTCTTGCTATGAGAATTGAAAATAAGAATCGTTTAATAACAGCTATTTTGCCTGATTCAGGTGAAAGATATTTGAGCACAGCATTGTTTCATGAATAATTAATGCTTAAAGTATCAGCAATGCAGCATTAGAATACAATTTAAGTTATTGGAGGTAATAAATGCCGAATTTATATGGAAAGCAGTATACAAAAGATGAACTCCTTAAAAGAGTGGGTGACATATCACAAATTGCTGGTGTGCGTTTGATTGAGCTTGATGATGGATTTGAGAGAGGTGCACGTGCTGCAGAGTTCTACACAGGTTCCGGACTTGAATTCACAGTTATGATTGACAGGGCGCTTGATATATCAATGGCTTCATTTCAAGGCAAATCTCTTTCATGGCGCTCATCTGTTACTGATAAGCATCCGTCATACTATGATGATAAAGGGGCAGGCTGGCTCAGAAGTTTTCCAGGCGGACTCATCGCTACTTGCGGTCTAACATACATAGGCGCATCATGTGAAGATGAAGGGGAATCATTAGGATTGCATGGACGAATTTCCAACACACCGGCAACCAATGTATATGCTGACGGCAGATGGCTTGATGATGATTCGTATGAGATATGGATACAGGGCAAAGCACGTGAAACCACAGTTTTTGGTGAAAACATTCAGATGGAACGACGCATCAGCACAAAGCTTGGCGGAAAATCTATCAAAATATATGATAAAGTTACAAATCTTGGATTTCAGCGAAGCGAACATATGATATTGTATCATATCAATGCAGGATATCCTGTTGTAGATGGCACTACTAAACTATTAGCTCCTACGCGGAGTTATCAGCCTAGAGACGAAAAAGCTCAAATTAACAAGGAACTCTATGCTCAAATGCTTAATCCAATTCATGGTTTTAAAGAAAAAGTTTATTATCATGACCTTGGAGAAGATGAAAATGGAAATACATCTGTTGCATTAATAAATACTGCAATTGATGATGGTTTTGGGTTTTATGTTAAATTTAACATACCGGTGGCGGAATTTACGCTTGGACTTATGTTAAATTTAACAAAAATGAGCTTCCGAAATTTGTTCAGTGGAAAAATCATGATGAGCGAGACTATGTGGTAGGACTTGAACCATCTAACAGCTGGGTTTCAGGAAGAGATCAGGAGCGAAAACAAGGAACGCTGCAGTATATTGAACCAGGTGAAACAAAAGAATACCATTTAGAAATAGGCGTATTATCCACATCTGATGAAATAGACGCTTATAAAAATTATGTTTCTTCGTTGAAATAGTTATTTCAAAATAGTATAGAATCATGCTTTGCAATTTGTAGAGCATGATTCTAATTTATATTATTTTTGGAGGGTAATTGACACGCACACTCGGCAGTATTTTTCATAGAATTAGAGTCTATTTAGAACTTATCAAAATTGAACATATAATTTTTGATCTTCCATTCCTTTTTGTTAGTGCATTGCTTGCTGCAAACGGAATTCCATCTGCAAGAACCATTTTCTATATATTAGTTGCCATGTTTGGTGCATGGGGAGCTGCAATGGCTTTCAATAGAATTGTAGATTATCATTATGATAAACTAAATCCACGCACTGCTGATAGAGCTTTGCCTAAGGGTCAAATCAGTATGCTCAATGCATGGATATTTACCATAATATCATCTTTTCTGCTTGTTTTTTCAGCATGGAGACTTAATGCAATGTCATTTATATTATCTCCCATTGCACTAATTATTGTATTAGGATATTCATATACAAAACGCTTCACAACCTTATCACATCTTATACTTGGGCTTGCAAACAGTATAGCTCCGGTTGGTGCATGGGTAGCGATTACCGGTAGGATAGGATTTCCATCAATGATTCTTTCTGCAGCAGTAACGTTTTGGATAGGCGGATTTGATGTATTGTATGCACTTCAAGACATTGATTTTGACAAAAAGACCGGATTATTCTCTATTCCTCAAACTTACGGCATAAAAAAATCATTGCATATTGCAAGATTAATGCATCTTTTTACCGTACTATTGTTTGTTTGGTTTGGAATATCATTGCATCTTGGGTTCATATACTATATTGGAATATTCATCTCATTGATTGTATTAATATACGAACATTCTTTAATAAAGCACGATGACCTGAGTAAAGTCCCTATTGCTTTCTTCCAAATGAATGCAATAGTCGGCATCACATTTTTTGTTTTCTCTGTATTGGATTTCATATATAGAAACACCATAGTTTAAAAGCTGCAATAAAAAATCATTGCATATTGCAGGATTATATATATTGTTTGTCGAATATAATTGTCGGAATATGAAAAAATAATAAGTGTTTAGTTGGAGATAAAGCTATGTCTTATACATTGCCTGTGATAAATATTGCATCTGAAACACTTCCAGAAGCATGGGAAAAGGCTGTTGTAAAAACCTGGCATGAAGGTGCAGTAATCCCAACTCAATACGATAAGCCAAATGATCTGCCAAGCAGAGATGCAATTGCAGTTATTGTTGTGAAAAACCCCATGTTAGAGCCCAGAATACATCGTGCATTTCCAGCAGGAATTGCTGAGCTTGAGGTGTATAGACAAGAAGTTGTTGATGGGATACATAATCATTGGATTTGCCCTGAAGAAGGCAAATGGGAATATACATATCATGAAAGACTGTTTGCATACACCATTCCAGAATCAAAAAACACCATCAATCAGGTTGATTATATTGTAGATACATTATCTGAAACTCCCTTTTCAAGACGTGCACAAGCAATAACATGGAAGCCTTGGGAAGATGCCGGCATATCAGATCCTGCATGTTTGCAGCGTATTTGGTTTAGAATATTTGATAATGAGCTTGTTATGAATGTGCATATGCGCTCAAATGATGCATTTAAAGCAGCATTTATGAACATGTATGCATTTACTGATCTTCAGCGAATAGTAGCAGAGCGCATATCAGATAAAACTGGTGAAGAAATAGAGGTTGGACAATATACTCATATTGCTGACTCATTCCATATATATGGTTCATATTTTGAAGAATTCCAAAAGTTTCTTGACACTCTTAATAATCGAACATTTGAGCAGAGAACCTATTCAACTGAAGATGTAATTGATATAATTGAAGAAGCTCGTATACAAATTAAGCAGTCATTAGAAGAAGAATCGAGAACGGGTAGAAAAGGGATATAGTAAATGATATTTCCTAAAGACAAAATAGGGCATTCATATGTATATCAAGGAAATAAGTCAGAAGAAGGTTGGCTGATACTAAACATTGGAAATGTTGAGTTAGATGGTGTAAATAAAATATATATAGCTTTAGATGATGTTCAGAGCATTAAAGATAAAGCATCTAAGCAGTCTGATGAATCACAGCGAATACGTGAACTGTTCAGTGTAAACACAGATGAATAGAAAAAATGGAACCTATTATAAAAAAATCACAATATGCATTAATGCTACATATGATTCCACATTTAGGTCCTAAAGGCATATATAGACTCCTTGATAATATTAAAGATTTACGAAATCCAAATATAAATTTAAACGACCTGCACGCATGGAATCTATCATTTGATTCTTTGAAAAAGGAATATAAACTCCATCCAAAAGCCGCGTATTGTATAGCAAACAATAAATTAAAACTAATTGAAGAAAGTGAACTTGCTTACAATGCAATTAATAATCTCAACATATCAATAATTACAATGCTTGATTCAGATTATCCATCGGATTTAAAAGAGTATTATCAGTTTCCGCCTCCGATTTTATATGTGTATGGAAATTTATCATTATTAAATGAGAAAAAATATGCTGTTGTTAACTCATCAGATATGAGCCCTACAGCAGTTGAAAAAACCAGACAGATATCATCCGTTTTAGCCAACGAAAAATATGCAGTTGTAACAAGTCATAACACATACTCATATCAAATTTCCGGTTTAGCTGCAAAATCATTAAATTCCCCTATTATAATGGTTTTAGACAGGGGGATTCTTAATGTATTTCCAAATGGAATGTCATGGCAGCCAATTGCTCAGGCTAGAATATGGAATCTTAGATTTGATCCTTCTAAGGATTTGGTGTTATCAAGCTTTAGATTATATGATCATTGGATAGGAAGCAATAGTAAGGAAAGAGACAAACTGGTATTTGCTCTTGCTGATATTGTAGTTGGTGTAGAAATACGCTCTGGTGGAGTTATGGAATCTGAGTGCATCTATGCAACGAATAAAGGCAGAGAAGTATACATTTATAAACCAAACTCAAATATCAAAGATGGCAATCAAAATCTTATTAATTATGGATTAAACGTATTGCCCGACAGCTATGAGCAGCCAATTCTGCAGACTATTCAACTTACTGAAGATGATGGAATTATTGAATATGAATACAGTGTGTAGGAAAATAAATAGAAGGAATATTTATATATGCTAACAAGGGAACTCCTTGATAATGAAGTTGAAGCATGGAACAGTTTTGTAAAAGCATCTCCTTGTGGAGATTTGCTTCAATCATATGAATGGGGAGAATTAAAACAAAGAAGTGGCGGATGGAAGCCATTACGTATTGGTGTATTTGAAGATAATAAGATAATTGCTGCTATATCAATATTGAAAAGATCAATTCCACATACAGGCAGATCTATATTTTATGCACCAAGAGGACCTATATGCGATTATTCCAATACGGCAGCACTCAAGGAATTATTTGATGCCGTAAAAGATTTCGCAAAGAAAGAAAAGGCTATTCTTGTAAAAATAGATCCGGCAATAAAGTTAGACAACCATCATGCAGCCAAAGCTATTGAAGAGATTGGATTTATTAAATTAGAAGATAAGAACGGTTTCGGTGGAATTCAGCCAAAATGTGTTATGCAGCTTGATCTTAATCCAAGTTTAGATAGATTGCTGCTTGCCTGCAAATCAAAATGGAGATACAACATCCGATTGGCAGAGAAAAGGGGTGTAACAATAAAATCTGAGTGCAGCAAGGATGATCTCAAAGTATTCTATGACATTTTGAAGGAAACTGCCAAACGCGATAAATTTTTAGTTAGAGGATTCAGCTATTATGAAGATATGTGGGACACTCTTATTGTTCCAGGTCATGCAAAGCTGTTTTTAGCCGAGTATGAAGGTGAAGCTATAGCAGGGGCAATCTCTTTTGTTTTTGGCGATAAATGCTGGTATACATATGGCGCATCAAGCAACAGACACAGAAATGTAATGCCTAATCATCTTATGCAATGGAAAATGATAACATGGGCAAAAGAATTAGGCTGTAAAATATATGATTTTCGTGGAGTATCACAAAACAAAGATGCTCAGGAGGATGATAATTTACAAGGTTTAAATCGTTTTAAAGAAGGATTTGGCGCTGAATTTGTTGAGTATATTGGTGAATATGATTTGCCATATTCAAAAGTGTGGTATTGGGCTTGGACAAAGGGCAAACCCATAGCATCAACAATTCTCAAGAGATTAAGGCGCAATTCAATATCTGCAAATAATTACGAATAAATGGAAATGGGTGCCAACATGCATAATACAAATTGGATAGAAGTATCAAAAAGTTCACTTATTAATAATCTTAATCAAGTGCGAAGTCAATTAAATGAGAACACCAAGATAATGGCTGTTGTGAAGGCAGATGCTTATGGACACGGTTTGCTGAATGCAGCTCAAATATTTGCAGATGAAAATGTTGATTATCTCGGTGTAACAACTATAGAAGAGGGTATTTCTATAAGAGAAGCAGGAATAGAAGCGCCAATTCTTCTATTTACACCACTCGTAAAGGATCAAATAGAGGCTGCTATAACTAATAACTTAGACCTAACTATATGTGATGTTGACTGCGCAAAAAATGTATCGGAAATAGCTGTAAAGTTAGATTCACATGCAAATATTCATGTAAAGGTTAATACCGGCATGGGCAGACTTGGAGTATATCCGGATGAATGCGTTGAATTATTTGCAAAAATTGCTTCTATGCCAAATTTGAAGGTTGCAGGATTATATACTCATTTTGCTGATGCCGCGAGCAGGAAAAAAACTCAAACGTATGATCAGCTAAAAAAATTTAATAACTCTATTAATAAATTGAAAAATGCAGGTTTTAATTGTGGTATGATTCATGCTGCGAATAGTTCTGCAATAATTAACCATAAGAATTCACATTTTGATATGGTAAGGCCAGGGACTGTTTTATACGGACAATATCCATCAAGACATTCAAAGGAAGTGATGAGGCTTGAAAATACATGGGTTTTCAAAACCAGAATCATTTCAACAAGACTTGTAAAAGCAAATGAGTCCATTGGTTATGGGCGTGAGTATAAAACAAATAAAGATACATTAACAGCTGTTATTCCTGTTGGATATTCTGATGGATTCACTCTTACTCCAGACAGCGTATCTAGAAGATCTAATAGTATAATGAGAAGAATATCTGCATTGTTTAGGAATGAGCTAAAAAATACACCTGTTGTTAGTATTAAAAAAGTGAATGTGCCAGTTATAGGACGCATATCAATGCAAATGTGCGTGCTTGATATAAGCCGTCTTAGCGGAATAAGTGTTGGTGAAGAGGTAATTGTTCCTATGAGACGCACTTCATCATCAAGCAGAGTTGCCCGCATCATTGTTTGATGTAATGGTTTCGTTTTCTAACTCTGAGTTTTTTTGTTTATCTGTCTCATCAACACGTTTTATTTCAGTTAACTCGTTTATAGGTTTCTTCAAAATAGGGAATATCTCAAAAATAATCTCCTGTACACTTGCACCTAGTGGTACTGCTAATATCATTCCCACAAATCCAAAAAGCTGTCCTCCAGCAAGCATTGCAAACAAACTCAAAACAGGATGCAGCCCTACAGATTTTCCTAGAACTTTTGGGGAAATGAATAAATCAAATATTTGATTCATTAGGAGTATAATGGCTGGTGGAAGCCAAATTGGGTAGTGCGATGCGGAGTTATGTGTAGCTAATGCCACTAAAAAAGCCAATATTGCTGTAAATAAAGTACCGATATATGGAACCGCATAAAATAATCCAGCAATCAATCCAATTAAAATGCTGTATTTTACACTAGTGATTGATAATAATACACCTGTTGAAACTCCATATATCAAACATACTATTAACAATCCTCTCATATAGTTTGTAAATACGCCGCTTACTCTGCTAATAACACTTGTTGTTCTAAATCTCCACTGTTCAGGAATCAAGAATTTCAGTTTAATCTTTATTTTATCAATATCATTCAAGTAATAGAATGAAACGATTGGTATAATAACTATCCATAAAACTTTTGATAAATTTGATGTAATCCAGCCTGTAAGAACTTTAACAGCAAATGTTAATCCAGAATTTAATTGTTTTTCGAAAGTTGTAAAAAAATCATGAAATGTAGTTGGTAATTTAAATCTTAACAATATGGGCTGATAGCTTTTGAATAAATCTGTGAGATATTCTCTTGATTTGATGAGATAATCAGGAAAATCACTTGCAAGCTGTTTAGCTTGATCGATTACAGATGGTATAAGGAAAAATAACCCAACTGCAAAAACACTTAGAAATAATGTAAATACAAAAATTACGCCAAAAATCCTTGGCCAGCCCCGTGATTCAAGTCTATCAATGAGCGGATCAAGCAGCCATGCTATAATTAATGCAATGATAAATGGGGGAAGTATTTCTCTTACATAATAGAAAAAAGCTATCACCAAAAATATTGCCAGAGAGCTGAATAATACATGATACCAACGTATATTATACATGCAGTAATTGTCCGCCTATTCTGATAATATATTTCTCAGTTTCTTAAGTGCTTTTTGCTGCAATCTTGATACATGCATTTGGGATATGTTAAGCTTTTGGGCAACTTCGGTTTGAGATAAATCACTGAAAAATCTAAGATATATTATTGATCTTTCTCTCGGGTCTAATGCATCTAATGCTTCAGTTAAATCACCATACTGACTTATATTATCAAGCAATACATCATTTTTACCCAAAAACTCAATAAGCCTTGCCTGATTTGATTCGTTTTCAGATGATAGTTTTGTATCAAGCGAAACAGTTTCATAAGCATTGCCAAGCTCTATGGCTTCAATTGTTTCTTCTTCTGTTGCATCTATCCTATTTGAAATCTGTTCTATAGTGGGTGGAGCTCCAAGCTCTTGTGTTAGCGCTTCTATGGCTTTATTTGCAGTTAGATTAAGCTCTTGGAGATGTCTTGGAACTTTCAGACTCCATGCTTTGTCTCTAAAGTGCCGCCGTATCTCGCCAATAATCGTTGGGGTTGCATATGTAGAAAATTTTGTTCCTCTTTCCGGATCAAAGCGGTCAATTGCATTAATGAGCCCTATTGTTCCAACTTGTATTAGATCATCAATATGCTCGCCTCTGTTTGCAAATTTTCCTGCTAAAAATCTTACAAGACTTAAATGAATTGAAATAAGTGTTTCACGTATATATGGATCATGCGTTTCAAAGTATTTCTTAAATAGAGACTCAGCATCATTTGCAAGTAAGTCGGATGATGATCTATCCATGTGTTTTTGCATTATTTCTTCTCTACAAATTTCGTAATTCTGGTCATTGATCTATTATCATTTAATTGCTCAACTGTATACTCGTCTACTAGTGAGTGTATAAGCGAAATGACAATTTCATCTCTGTCATAATCTTCGAGTGATTCAATGCAATTTTTGGGATTATTAGAATCATTAATGATGTCTTCAATTGTAATTGACAAGCGATCATCATAAACATTTGATGTGATAAGAAGTTCTGTTACACCGTTATTAGCGTGGTTTGATTTATCAATTGAAAGCGCGCAGGCTTCACCAACCGCAAGACGGATGTCTTCTATATCATCGTATGTAAATTTTAAACGATTTGATATTCCTAATACAGTTAATCGTGCTATGCTGACAAATTCAGCTTTACAAGGGATTTTTAACTCGATTGTGGCTGGTATGCATTCAGATGACACTTAAACTGACTCCTTTGAATTGATTTTTTCAAGTATAGCATCTTCTGACGGCCAGATAGTAAGTACTTTGTCTAATCCTGTAATTTCAAATATTCTTTTTACTCTGCCATTTCCGCATACAATATCAAGCGAACCATCAACTTCCCGCAGCTTTTTTAGTCGACCTATTAAAACGCCTAAAGCTGTACTGTCAAGATACTCAACAGCCTCAAGGTTGACTATAACGTTTTTCGCACCTTCAGTGATAAGGGAATTTATTTGCTTTTTCAACTGAGGCGCTGTATATACGTCAACTTCTCCGGTTAGTGACAATAATGATATAGAATCACTAATCTTTTTTACTTCCATTTTTAGATCCATATATTTCGCCTTTCAAAGAGATGGTACCGTTTATGTAATGATTTGTATTTCACTTATAGCCGGTACCATTCAAGTTGTTTATACGTCGCTTTCGTTCTCTTCAACTGCATCTTCAAGCTTTTCTTTTTTTTCTTCCATAGCTTGTTTGCCGGCTTCAACAGCTTTTTGAACAGAATCTTTTGTCTTTTCTAATTTTTCTTTGCTTTTAGCAATGAGCTCATCTGCTGATGCCTGTAAATCGGTCAAAAGATTATCTGTTTTCCATTTCAATTCGTCTGCTTTAGCTTTGATGTCGTCTCGAGTTTCTGAACCAGATTTAGGTGCAAATATTAATCCTGCAATTCCACCGATTACTACTCCTAAACCGATTCCCGCTAATACATTGATCAATACATTTCTATCTTCGTTATTGTTCATTTATAGCCTCCTTTATGGCTTTTTGGGATCGCGTGAATTCTTTATTCCCTTGCGAATACCATCATAAACATTTATTAAATTTGCAGCAGATGATTTTAATACATTTGTTACTTTATTAAATCGAATTAGTTTATCAGTACTGTCAATTAATTGGTTTGCATGATTAATTGTGTTTGAAGCCTCTGAAACTACTGCGTTTATGCTTCTTAATGAGGCTTTAATATCCTCAACTGTTGGTGTTATCTGTTCATTTATAGATGATGTAAGCTTGGAAATATCTTCACTTGCTTTGCCAACCTTTTTTGCCTCTTCCAACAAGCCTCGCGATAATAAGATAAACATGACAGTAAAAGAGATTATAGCAATAACAGAAATTATTATTAATAAATCAGTCATAAAACTCAACTTTCAATGTTCGTATTTGAAGTAATTATTCCGCCGCCGATTACTTCATCACCATTATAACACACTAATGATTGCCCCGGTGTAACAGCCCTTTGCGCTTTTTCAAATCGTACTATTACTTTTGACGAGTCAATTACATTCAGTTGTGCTGATACATCATTCATATTATATCTTATCTTTGCTGTGATATCAATTGATTTTGTAATTTTATTCACAGATAACCAATTGAAATTTGATGCATAAGCTGTATTTGATAATAAATCATCATTATTGCCGATGGTTATTGAGTTGGTATTTGGGTCAATTTTGATTACATAAACTGGTTTCTCAAAGGATACCCCAATATTCTTTCTTTGACCGATTGTGTAAAAAACAATTCCTTTATGTTTGCCTAATACTTTGCCTTCAGTGTTTAGTATATCTCCAGGTTTGATTGAATCCGTGGCATGCTTTTTAATAAACGCCTGATAATCTTTATTGGGTATAAAACAGATATCTTGACTGTCATGTTTTCCTGCAACAGTTAATCCATACTTTTCTGCTATTATTCTTGTATCATTTTTTGACAGCTCTCCTAAAGGCATAATAATTCTTTCCAGCTGCGATTGAGTTAGATTATATAAGGCATAGGATTGATCTTTTGTTGTGTCTATCCCTCTTAAAAGACTCCATCTGTTTCGCTGCTCATTGTATTTCACTCTGGCATAATGACCTGTTGCTATATAGTCAGCGCCCAAATCAACAGCCTTTTGCAGCAGTGCATCGAATTTAATAAGGGTGTTGCATTTAACACATGGATTAGGTGTTCTTCCAGAGCTATATTCATTAATGAAATAATCAATAATTTCTTTTTTAAATATTTCACAAAAATCTATTGTATAATGTTTGATTCCTAATTGATTTGCTACATTTATTGCATCATTCACCGTAGAATTTGAATTGCATGACGCACTTTCATCATCAATATCAAATAATCGCATTGTTATGCCGATAACATCATATCCGCGTTCAATAAGTAAGGCAGCTGCAACAGAGCTGTCTACTCCGCCGCTCATTGCAACAGCAACCTTCTTCTTATTTATATATGGTTTGGAATTATTAAAAAGTTGTTTATTTTTTTGGGTTTCTATTTTTTATTTCCCTTAATCTGTTAAGTTTTTCTTTAAATTTTAATTCCCTGCCATTTTCAGACGGTTCATAATATATTGAATCCTTAATTTCCTCCGGCAGATAATCTTGGTTGACCCAATTGCCATCAAAATCGTGTGGATATTTATAACCTTTTCCATGCCCAAAGTTTTTGGCGCCTTTATAGGATGCATCACGTAGATGAATAGGCACCGGTCCTGTTTTCTTTTCTATAACATCCTTCATAGCCCGATTGAAGCCAATGTAGGATGCATTGCTCTTTGGCGCACATGCCATATAAGTTACTGCCTGTGCAAGATTCAATTGAGCTTCCGGCAATCCTATTAGTTCAACAGCTTGAGCTGCCGCGGTTGCTATCACAATCGCCATTGGATCTGCATTTCCAATATCTTCGGATGCCAATATAACGATTCTTCTTGCAATAAACCTAGGATTTTCACCTGCATAAATCATTCTTGCAAGCCAGTAAAGTGCAGCATCTGGATCAGATCCGCGCATTGATTTAATGAATGCCGATACTACATCATAATGATTATCTCCATTTTTATCATAGCTGAGTGCACGCTGCTGCATTGCTTCTTCCGCTATTTCAAGTGTAAGAAGACGCTTGCCTTCAGCATCTGCAAGAATTGATATTGACGCCATCTCCAATGCATTCAGCGCTGTTCTTGCATCGCCATTGGCTATATTCACCAAGTGTGATAGCGCTTCCGGAGTTATCTCTATATCCCAGCTGCCTAAGCCGCGCTCATCATCTTCCAGCG
>JAPXND010000071.1:8626-13321 GCA_033808695.1 Armatimonadota bacterium | reverse complement strand
AGTAAGTGCATCGGGAGGAAATGCTGCTGATGCATATATACAAAAGGCCTGCGAATTAGCGGAAAAAGGTTTGATAGATGCTATATCCACCGCACCTATCAATAAGGAATCACTGCGTGCTGCGGGAATTGACAGCATCGGTCATACTGAACTGCTGGCCAAATATCTTAATACAGACAATCCGCTTACTATGTTTGTTATTGAGAACATGCGTATATTCTTTCTTTCACGCCATCTGTCGCTTAGAAATGCAATTGAATACATCACTGAGAAGCGTTTGTATGATATGATCAAACGAGTGAATTCAACAATGATTGATTTTGGATTTCCAACGCCGAAGATAGCTGTTGCTGCACTTAATCCACATGCAAGCGATGGCGGACAGTTTGGCGATGAGGAAGGGCTTGTAATAACTCCTGCGATAAAAAAGGCTGAAGCGGAAGGCGTAGACGTTGCAGGTCCGATAGGGGCGGATTCAGTATTCCATCAGGCGCTGGAAGGGAAGTATGACTGTGTCATTTCATTGTATCATGACCAGGGACATATTGCTTCCAAAACAAGAGATTTCTTTAGAACTGTTACAGCTACACTTGGACTTCCGATATTAAGAACATCTGTAGATCATGGAACTGGGTTCGATATTGCCTGGCAGGGTAAGGCAAGCAGTGTGAGCATGGAAGCAGCAATTTTAACGGCTTGTGATTTTATTAAGAGGATGAAGAGATACAAATAGGAATGAAAATGCTGAAGAATCTATCGCTGGTGATTTTATCTTTATTTGTAGTTCAAGGAAATTGTATTTCTGATGAAATCAAAGGTGTAATAGGTGATACGGATATAGTTTACAAGGCTGAACGGATTGAATCTCGTGAATCAGCAGCTTTTAGATTCAGTGAAAAAGCCAAATATCTGTGCATTACTGAAATATATCCTGACAATGCAATTCAACCTCTATATAAAAGTGATGTATTAATTGATAGCAAAGTAGTCTCCAGACGGTCAAACAAAGGCGCAGGATTTGGCAAGGTGAGCTATTTTGTAGAAATTCCCTCATCCGTTGAAAGTTATGAAGCTGTAATAAAGAATACAGGCAGAGAAGATATTTTTATAAGTGGGCTGAGATCAGTAAAGCAGAGCGATTTATCTGCAATACGCAAGAAAGATAGTTTTGGTTTATTTGGTCTGCTTCTATCATATCATGGAGAGGCAAAAGAGAGTGAGTGGATAGAGAAGCTGGCATCCGGGCTGCCGGAGCATGAAGGTATTTATAGAGGGTTTTCATCTGAGATTCCATATGCTGCATGGGATGATGATGTTATAAAATCACTTATAAACAGACATATTGGATATGCAGAGAAGTATGGACTTGTATATTTTCCATCATTGGTAAGCTGGTGGGCAGCAACTCCTTTGAATGTGGCTGATGGAGAAGGCGGACGGTTTGGTAACATAAAGTATCAGCAAATTTGCTGGTCACCCGATTCAACAGGCAATGAAAAACCGGAATTCAAAGAGCTTATGGGAGAAAGATGGGATAGAAGGTACGATTTGTCTATTCCAAATGAATGGTCAAATGTACCATGGCTGACAATGAATAGTCCTGTATTGAACTCATACAGGCATAAGCGATTAGATATTGGTATTAGAAATCTACTTAAACTCACGCAAACCGCTGATATTAAGCTTCATGGCATATATCTGGAAAATGAACCAAGATATTGGGATACAGCATGTGAGGCAGGGAACTACAAGCGAGATTGGAATGAATGCTGGGCTGATTTTAATCCCCTTGTTATAGCTGATGCAAAGAAAGATGGAGTGAATATAGATCCGGCAGACGGATTGGATTCTGCTGAACGATTATGGCTTCATAGGAATGTTGCCAGATATAATCAAAATACGGTTGATGCTGCAGCAGACACACTAAAATCGCTGAAAATGGCGGATGAAGTTGACTTATACACACATACATTGCAGCTGTCTGGCTTTCCCGGTGATGCAATCAGTCACACGATGTCTGAATGGGCGTATGTGAAGGGTGCAAACACCGGATTAGAAGGAATGTGGGTTAAGATAACGGATTTTGACCGTGTGCTTGAATGGGGGAAATGGGCGAATCTAAATCGGGAAGAGAATGACGGAAGATCTATAGAGGAGCATTTATGGGATTTAAGATGCTCATATGCATGCGGTGCAGTTTTGTATAACAGCTACAACTGGCAGGCGATTGCTGAAAATGTTGTTTTTAACTATATGAACGATTTCGTAAAAGGACTTCCATCAACGGAATTAGCTGAACCTGATATACAAATTGAAAACAGCAGAAGGTTATCTTTCAGGCTGAATTCAAATTTGCAGGCAGTTAATCAAGTGAAGCTTGTTATTGAATCGAATAAAGGATTTGCATCTGAATTTGTGGCAACTGTAAAGAACAAGGACTTGGAAACAGCAGGATTCGCTGCTAAGGCAGTGAGAATTAAAAAGGGTATGAATAATGTAACCTTAAATTTTATGAATCCTATTTCTTTTCCGCTGGATGAACGGGCAGAACTGACTATAAGCTCCAGTGATGGAATTGATATGAAAGATTTGCATATTAAAAAGGCAAGCTTTTGGTTTGATTTAAGAAAAGCCAGAGACATGAGTTTATTTATAATAAAAAATGCAAAAAAACAATAAAATATAAGTGTAATTATTGTATAATGTTGTATAATACCTTGTTGGTTGAAAAAACAAGACATTGAGGGGTTGAATGAATAGAAGAGAACGTCTTATGTCCACATTCAATGGTCTGCCTGTAGACAGACCAGCAGTAAACTTTTATGAGATTGGAGGGTTTCAAGTGAATCCCGATGATCCAAGTGAGTTCAATATCTACAATGATCCATCCTGGCGTCCATTGTTGCAGCTGGCAGAAGAAAAGACAGATATTATGCGAATGTGCGGTCCTGCTGTGAAGGATTCATCTGAAAATCCGCGGTCGGAATTCTTTAATACCGAACAATATATGAAAGATGGCTCATTGTTTACAAAAACAACATTAAATGTTGCCGACAGAACAATGACAGCTCTTACAAGACGGGACCCAGAAATTGAAACAGTATGGACAATTGAGCACCTGCTCAAGGATGCAGATGATTTGAAGGCTTATCTTCAGCTTCCAGATGAAATATATACATCTTTTACTGTTGATGTTTCTAATTTGTTTGAGCAGGAGCGATTGGTTGGAGATAAAGGTGTAGTAATGGTTGATACCGGCGATCCCATATGCTGGGCGGCGCCACTTTTTTCAATGGAAGATTATCTTGTTGTGGCGCTTACGGAGCAGGAACTTTTCCATTCTCTGCTTGAGAAAATATCAATGTATCTGCACCCATTAACAGAGATAGTCGCCAGAGATTTTCCTGGGCATTTGTGGAGAATATGCGGTCCGGAATATGCCGCTGAACCATATCTTCCACCGGCGCTTTTCAATGAGTATGTGGTTAAATATACAGGACCAATGGTTAAAACGATTAGTAAATATGGTGGATTCCCAAGAATCCACTGCCATGGACAGATAAAGAACATTCTGCCATATATAGCTCAAATGGGCGCTGCAGGTATTGACCCTATTGAACCGCCGGAACAAGGTGATGTAGAACTCTCTTATGTAAGGGAAAACTATGGGAAACAGATGGCGCTGTTTGGCAATATAGAAGCTTCAGATTTGGAGAATATGGATCCTTCTGATTTTGAAAAGGTTGTAGAAAAGGCGCTTAAGGAAGGCACTGCCGGTGAGGGAAGGGGGTTTGTACTTATGCCATCCTCCTGTCCATATGGAAGGAATATAACAGCCAAAACAATGAAGAATTATGAAACAATGGTAAGGCTTGCAACAAATTGGAATTAAAATAATCAATGAGGATTTTCATGGGTGAAAACAAAAACAATTTTAAAATAAAAGGTATTTATTTTCACGATGGGTTTACAGTTGAACCTAAATCCCATGCGCCATTATACTGGGATTATAAAAATTGGGAAAAAGAGATTAAATGGCTGAGTGCATTAGGCATAAATGCAATTGAGTTTGCCACCATGTTCGAATTCAGCCGTATTCCATCAACTGATATGGAGAGAAAGAAGATCAGAGACAGGCTGAACATTCTGGATCTTGCTCACAAAAACAATATGATGTTTGGATATCTGCTGTCAAATACCACAGTCAGCACAGTACCTGCAGATGAAGAACCGAGTCATCAGGGAGCTGGCAGGGCAGTAGAACTTTGTCCAAGAGAACCAGGAAACTTTGAAAAAACGATGGAAATTCAGGAATTTTATATGAATACATATAAAGACGCTGACTTTTTTGAGGAGTTTGCTGCAGATTGGGGCGGCTGTAACTGCGGAAAATGCGGTGTAGATGATTATCTTAGATATGTAAGGGCAATATCAGAGAAACTTGCTGAGATAAACCCAAAAACAAAATTGTATGCAGACACATGGTGCATATCGTATTGGGCGGAGGATCCCATTCCTAAAGGATGGAAGTTTGTTTTTGATAATGAGATAAGAGGATCAAAAGAAGTAATAGCTGCCATGCCGAATCTTCCATCTAATGTGCATTTAGCATTGCCATGTCATCATCTTTACAGACAATTAGCTTATAAATCTTATGGAAGTAAGGCAGCAACCCCTATATTTCCTACAAAGAGT
>JAPXND010000071.1:0-8616 GCA_033808695.1 Armatimonadota bacterium | reverse complement strand
GAGTGATATATCAGAAATACATAAAGCCGGAAAAGAAGTGCTTGCATGGACACACTTTGTTCTTGATGATGATACAGGCAGGGCGCCGGCGTGGGGGCTTGTTCACAGTGAAGCTCGTTATATACAGGATTTGTTGAGAACTCTGAAATCTACAGGAATAGACAGTGTGATGTGTAATTTGTATCTGCCATATTTGCAAATATCCAATACATACATATATTCCAGATTATTAGAGGATATAGATGCGGATGTAAGCACACTGATAAAGGATTTTGCCAAGCTTATTGCAGTTCCTGAAGATGCTGCCAGGCTTGCTGATGTAATGGTTTGGGTTGAAAATAACAGCTTTTGGCAGGAACAGATGCCGGATGATGGAAAACTTCCACTTTTACCCTGTGCATTGAATAAGACCACCGCTTTAGAAATGGCAAAATCTATAAGACCCAATGAAATTCCACATCTGCCAATACCGGTATCTGCAGAGAGCTGGCTGAAGGATCTAGCTCATTCAATATCAATGATGGTGTGGGTGGAATAATATTAAATATATAATAACGAGAAAGGAAAATTAAATATGACTGATAGAATTGAACTTAACGAATTTGATGGTGATATTCATGTTATTGGGTATACTCATGCAGATATAGCATGGGTTCACACAAGAGAATGGCATATAGACAGATACGTGCGGGCGCTTGATGAGATACTTGATATGATGGATGAGTTTCCAGACTACAAGTATTATATAGATACCTGGACAGAACTTATGATTCCATATGTGAAGCTTCGCCCACAGAATTTAGATAGAATTCGAAAATTCATAAGGAATGGGCAGCTGGCAGTATGTGGAGGGCATTATGGCAATGTAAGAAGTACTAATGTTGGTGATGAAACATTTGTTAGAAACCTGCAGCGCGGAATGAAGCATTGGCGGGAATTTGAGCCTTCCGTTAAGTTTAATGTATATGCTGATATGGATGTTACACTTGGCCATACACAGATGCCTCAGCTGCTGTTACAGGCAGGATTGATGGGATATTTTGTACAAAGACCGTTAGAGGCGCTTGATTCTGAGAATGTACCGCGTGCCTTCTATTGGAAGGGATTGTCTGGTGATGAGGTCCTAGTTATAAGACAACTCTATGGAGGGCTTTTTATGATGTCTGAAAGGCATGGTCCTACCTGGGATACAGATTGGAATGCAGTTGTTGATGGTCTATGGAAAGGATATTTAGAACGTCCGATACAGGATGGCATAAATAATGTAGCATTATGTGTAGGGTCTGATGATACACGTCCAGATAGATTTCTGCTAGGGAACGATGAAAAATGCCATTATAGAAATTTGATGGAATTGTGGAATGAACGTCAGCCATCAAAAATGAAATACAGTACGCCGGATGCGCTGTTTGCTTCTGTAGCGTCTCAACGGGATAAGCTGAAGACAATTGATAAGATACTGGATCCTACCGATGTGAGTTACAATACGGCAAATCATGGAAGGCGTGGTGTTTGGTGGAATAGAGAGAAATCTGACAGGCTCATTGTTCAGAGTGAAATAATCAATACTTTCGCAGCAATACAAACTGGCGCTGAATATCCAGAAGAAGAAATAATTGCAGACTGGGAGAAGCTTTTGGATTGGACTCCACATGCAGTGCAGTATCTGTTCAGACAGGATTGGCAGGCTGCCAAGTTAGCATTGATGAAAACTGAAGATAATGCCTTTTTAAAAATTAAAAGAGGAGTGAAGCTGTTATCAAATGGAACACTTCCTATGGATTCTGATGGAATAGTAACAATAAATACACTTCCATATAAACGCAAAGAGCTGGTTCCAATATGGGTTGTTAATGGTGATCTTACTCGTGATCTTGCCAGAATTAAAGACAAAGACGGCAAAGAGATAGAATTTCAGGTAGTTGATTATCCGGTATGCAATGCAGAGATAAGCCTGCTGGCAGAGATGGAAATTCCATCCGGCGGATATACATCATTTAAATATGAGTGGGATCCGGTTCCAAGCAAGCAGGAAGGTGAATCAGATATTACCAATGCTGAAATTGCTCCATATTGGCGCACTAAATACAATATATTTGATGCTCAGAAAATTGAGGATGATACATTTGAGCTTTCAAGTAATCGTTTAAAAATCAAGCTTGAAAAAGGATTAATTGTTTCGGTTGAGGATTTGCAAACAGGAGCTGTGCGTATAGCTCCAGAAGGATCTTCGTTCCTTGAGCCTATTTGTTATGCTGTAAAGAAGGAAGGCTGGTTTACAGAAGGAATAGATGATGAACCATCAAGATTCAGTGTTGAAAGCGTTCGATGGGATCATAATGGACCGTTGCTGTGGAGAATTACTAGAACAGGTAATGTATCAGGTTATTGGGTGCGTCAGAACATTGACTTGTATAAAGATGACGCGGAGGTTAGATCTACACTTCACTTTATGGCTCCATCTGATAATGCAGGAACCTTTATTGCTATTAGCATACCGATATCGGAAGATGCGGAGATTGATGTAGATATTCCATTTGGCATAGAGGCCAGGAATATTGATGAGATTAAATACGGTGCAGCTGAGCGTGCAATTCCAGGGTTTTTCTGGGCGCGCACTTGGGCAAATGCAAAAGACTCAATTGGACAAACAGCGCTGCTTGCTGAAGATGGAGATAAGTTCTTCCGCGCATATGGAAATCCAAGAAAGCTTGTTCACATTATGGCACAGAAAACGAAGATGTTTGAGCAGAGCTGGGAAGGTTATATAGACACCTATGATACAGGAGGACGTCAGGATTTCAGGCATAGGATGATTCTATCTGATGTTGATGCATCGGTGTGCAAACTTGTGAAGACAGCGGAAGCAATACGTCATCCCGTTAGATATGAATATGCACCTGCTGAGATGATGGATAAATCTGCGGAGCTTATTAATATTAATCCTTCATCTATATCAATGAATGCATTTTATATGGAAAAAGATTGCTATATAATGAGATTAACACAAATGTCGGATGAATCAGCAAAGGCAGAGATAAAACTTCCATTTATTCCATCTAAGGTTCAGCTTGTTAATCTTAACGGAGATGAAATAAAAGAAAAGGCAGCGATTAAAGATAATATAATAACATTTGATATTCGTCCATGGCAAATCAGCACCATTAATATTATTAAATAAAGGAGAGACTAATGAGATTTGGATGCTGTATATGGTTAGGGGGATACATTCCTCCTGAAGCAAAAAGTCAGGGTAAAACATCAGCTGACTCATTTGAGGAAAGTGTAAATTGGCTAGTTAAAAATATCGCATTTTTGAAATCTGTCGGATATGATTATGTAGAGCTTCCTGTTGTTGGAATTGCTAATTTAAATGATGAAGAATTTAATTATTTTGCAAACCGTGTTAGAGCCGCAGAACTAAGAGCTGAGGTATTTAATTGTTTTATTCCTGGGAGTTTAAAGATTGTTGGAAAAGATATAGATGTAAATGCTATAAATTCTTATTTGCAGATGGCTGTAGCCAGAACATTTCAATGCGGCGCCGAATTAATAGTATTTGGAGGAGGTGAAGCTCGCAATGTGCCGGACGGATACCCGATATACATGGCGGAATCACAAATAAGCGACTTCCTTAATACTGCTGCTGAACTGGCTTTGGCAAGAGATATGGTTATTGCTATTGAGCCATTGAACAGAAACGAGTGCAATGTAATCAACCTTGTGGGTGATGCTGTAGAGCTTGCAACAGATTTGGGCAAGCCGCAGATAAAGGTGATTGCAGATTTCTTTCATATGAATGAGGAGAATGAATCGGTTGATTCTATCATAGATGCAGGTCCGCTGCTATCACATATGCATCTTGCTGACAGTGGAAGATTGAATCCGGGCACGGGATCATATAATTATCCTGAACTATTCTCCACTCTTAAAGAGATTAACTATAAAGGCAGAGCATCACTTGAGTGCAGTTATAAGGATTATGAAAAGGATGTGCAGTTCTCACTGCAATTCCTTAAAAACGAGTGGGCGAAAGCATAATAGGCAACAGCAGGATTAAAGAGGTTTAAATGGGTGTATTGATACATCGAAAATTGGTATGGGTATTTTGTTTATTATGTATATCGACAGGTGGTGTTATGTCATCCGAAAAGTTTATTCCTGTTAAGAATATGGTAATTGCCGGTTCGATTGCGCCAAATAAACCAGAGCTGCTGGCAATTGAGCGCTTCAACAAGGAAATAATGAAATTTACGGGCAGGGCTCTTCCAACATGCTGGGGGATAAATACAGATGACCAGCCATCTATAGTTGTTGGAAATCAGTCAACACTTTCATCTCTTTTCAATAAGTATGGATATGCTGATAAACTTAACGTTTCTGATACTGATATTGCTAATCAATCTTATTTGATTGACTTTAAGGATAGTGATGACACTCCTATTATTATTGCTGCCGGATTTGGTAAAGGCAGAACAGCCAGAAACATGTTGGGATTGGGCTATGCGCTTGCAGACCTTCTGCGCAAGTTAGATGTAAAAAATGGTGAGTGGGGCTTTAATGTAGATACTGAGGTCGAAGTGCATAAGCCTGTGATGCCAAACCGTACCTTATACTTGATGAACAGCTATAACTTTAATCCCGGATTATCATTGGAGTATTATACGGACGAACAGATAAATGAATATCTTGATATGCTTGTTGATGCAAGGTATTCCAGAATATCTTTTTGGCAATGGGCAGTGATATATCTGTATCCTGGAAACAATGATGCAAACAGACCCAAGAACGAAATGATTCACAAAGCGATGCGTAAGCTTCTTAATAGAGCAAGAGAACGAGGGCTTGATGTTTACCATCAGCTTACGCCGGCGCATATAAATCTTGATCTGCTCCCGGATGAACCGAGATTCACCAGCACAGGTTATTACGGGAAGTCGGGGGTTTGTTGGAGTCAACCAGAGGGACGGGAGCTTGCAAGGAAGAAGGCTCAGCTTGAGATGGAATATTATGGCCCGGTAGACGGGTATTATGTATGGTTTTATGATCCTGCTGGGTGCTTTTGCGATAAATGCAAACCTAATCAGGCGGATAATTTGTTTAATCAGCTGAATATGGTTGTAGATTTAGCCAAAAATATAAGTCCCGATGCAAAATTTGAAGCTATGTTATGGCCTACATGGGTGTTTGCGCAAACTCCAACGATCCCATATGAGTCTAATGAAGTTGAGGCATTTGTTAAGAAGTTTCTTAATTTATGTTTAGATAAATTTGGCAGCAGGAATCTTACTATAATTGACAGCTGCGAATCGGATATTACAAATATCTATAACGGATATGTAGATCCTAAGGATTTTAAGCGGAATGCTTTTATGTACAGCGCTCTTGGAATGGCGAGTGAGCAAGGATATCCTTTTGCGGGATTTCGATTTTCGTATTTGAATTCGCAGATGAAGAAAGCCCGTGATAAGGGATTGGAAGAGGCAAACTTGTTCCTTCAGTATGCATCAACTAACAAACCAGGAGTTTTTGCATTTGCTGATACCTTGTATGAACCTGTAGATGATTGGAAAGAGACAGCAGACAGGTATATTTCGTCTGTTGCTAAGGGGTCAGCAAAGGGACAGTATAAAGATTTAATACATGCTATGGAATATCTATCACTTTCTGAGAGCTATGAAGAGATGGAATCGGCGATTGATAAAGTTGAAGCTGCATGGAGTAAGTTGAAGAATAACAAAAATTTCTATGCTGATAAAGACTGGCTGAAGGGTTATGTATTGGCACAGAGGTGGTATCTGAAGCTTGCAAAAGCAAAGAATGAGGCTGAATTCGCCTCATTGTTTGAAGACTTCAAAAATGACGTGGGATCAATTCCAATCTATAGCGATTTTATGAATAACACCATATCGACTGCGACTGTTACAAATCACCATTTGAAGTATTATTGGCGTGGACCGGTTAATGATGACAGCATGGTGGGTTTATTTCAAGATAAGTGATTAGAAATATTAGAGTATTTGCACGGCAAAGATTGCTATGTGGCTGAAGAAACAAAGAAGCGCATTAAGAGTTAATCCTGATGCGCTTCTGTTCTTAGCTTGATTTTATTCCAAGCCCTCATTGAAGAAGACGTAAAGACCATCTTTCCCTGGAGCTATAATATCGAGTCTGCCGGTATCATGCAGATCTGCGACGTCAAAGAAAATCCCGAGCCCTTTGCCATCACGCTGTCCGCCGTAATCTATAACCTGTTTTGAGAACGATTCACCATTCCATTTGAAGTAATATGTTCCTATGTCATCTTCATCACCTGGATCCAAATGAGGGTGTGCTCTGAATCGTTTTCCAGTAACTAATTCGCATTCGCCGCAGTTGTCTATATCAATCCACATCATGTCGTGATATTGTGCATTAAAAGGATCTATAGGATGTTTGATCCAAGTGCGATTACCTTTATCATCTATTTTCTGTTCATACCAGTCAAGTCCATAATCATGCGCCTTACCAACTATAAGGTCATTAATTCCATCACGGTTAACATCTGCAACAAGAATTGGAATGCTTGCTCCGCCAAAGTCAAACTCCTGATGTAAGATCCATTCGCCATTCAATGGGTCTTCAGGCGCTTCTAACCACCCATTGGAGAGGACAAAATCATTTCTTCCATCACCGTTTATATCGCCAAATCCAAGTCCATGCCCCTGCGGACCTTCATAGATGATGTGGCGTGCGAATTTACCGGTGCCTTTTCCGTTGCTGTCAGTTATAAGTTTATATACAGCAAGATGATTTCCGGGTGTATTAGGCACAATTTCAACTATTCCGTCGCCATCTATATCCCATCCTTTGGTGGTTTCAATGTTGCCGGTATGATCTATTATATGCTCAGCCCATTCTTTACCTGTTTCACCCGGGTTTTCACGCCATCTTAAGGTATCTCCCCACCAACCGCCAGTGACAAAATCCATATTTCCATCACCGTTAACATCCAATGGGATTGTTGAAAAATCATCAAAATAGTCTCCATATGCAGCAATATCACCGATTTTGTGGAATTTTTTAAATTCGGGACCCTCATACCAATATGCGCCGGATACAATATCAAGTATTCCATCATTGTTTACATCAAAAACACCTGCAGATTCGTATCTTTCATCTGCAATAAGAACTTTTCTAAATTTTACGGGCATTGTTAATCTCCTTTATATTAATAAAAACAAATATCTTTCATTTTTTGTGCTGCATAAACAAAATTATCTCATGATACATGATGTCAGCTGTGGATGAGGCTAACGCTCTTTTATCAAGTCCACCGATTATTCCAAATTATGGATATTTACGGCGATAGGCTAAGATGTCATTTTCAGCGTTCCAGAGTTTCATCCAAGGCGCACATCCAAATTTTATGCCGAAGGGAATATGATCGGTTTTATCATCTAGTAAACAAACAATTGCACGTTTGCCGCATTTCAGTATTTCCCAGTCCAGAGTTTTATATATTCACGAGCAATCTTCAAATCCTTCAAAGCGTCTTCTGCAGTACACATCGGTTTAGATTCTTTTTTAACTGCTGAAATAAAGTTTATCGCTTGTTGTCTCATTGCATGCACCCAAGGCATTTGCGGAATGATTGTTTCTGGTGTTGCTCCATTTCCCGGATCACGCAGTATTTCTACTCTGCCTGGTCTATTCTGTGATAAAGGCGCCGGCAAATCAATTTTAACATAACCATTAGCAAATGCGACTAATATAGATTCTTGCCAATCAATGCTTGTTTGGTAGGGAGACATCTCTATGGTACCAGTGATTCCACTCTCACTTTCAACAACGAGCAATACTCCTGATTTATCGGCAAATGTTACTTTATAATCTTCACCAAGTATGTATCTCATAAAGTTTACCTGATGTATGTAGTAGTTTACGAATGATATATATTGTTCATTTGCTGCATCATCCATATCGGAAGCTTTCGGCTCAAAGTCTAGATCTAAATCGGGATCGTTGCTGGAAATCAGGTCAAGAAATCCATTAGCAACCCAGTCGCCAGCAGGCATAAGGATTCTGACGTATCTCAAGGGACCGAGTTCAAGATTCGATTTGAGCTTATCTATTTCAGCTTTGGCATACATACTTGCAGGATCACTTCGTTTATGATAACCGATCATCATCCATGTGTTGTTCTCTTTCATTGATTGGATGATTCTTTTACCCATTTCGATTGAGCCGGCAAGAGGCTTTTCGGTAAATACAGGTATTCCGTATTTAAGTAATTCAGGTATAATAATGCCGTGTCTGGTAAATGGCTGCGATGAAACTATGCAATCTAATTCTTCATTTTGCAGCATATCCTGGTAATTAGTATATACTTTGGGAATATTATATTTTGCAGCTACCTGTATGCCCAGTTTTTCTCTTAGTTCTGCAAGCGCAGCAACTTCACAATCTGGAATAGTTGCGTAATTCCGCAGATGTGCGCATTGACCCATGCTTCCTACGCCTACAAATCCTACTTTTACTTTAGACATAATTTTCTCCTTATTAATCAGTTTTAACGTTTGCAAGTTCGCCAAATCTATTTGCTATTACTAACGCCGGGTCAGTTGGAACGTCAAC
>JAPXND010000070.1:0-13356 GCA_033808695.1 Armatimonadota bacterium | reverse complement strand
CCTTATTCTGAACCAGATAATCTCTAACTCCGTTAGCATGAGGCCATAAGCATGCAGCAAGGTTGTGGTTCATTTTATCCCAATAGTTATCCATTATCCAGCGATATGCATCGGCATCGTTTGTCCATCTGCCTCTCAAGTCATGAACAATCGGAAGTCCCAGCTGTTTTGCAAGTCTGGGCGATACAGCAATCACATTATCTACACCCGCAAGCATTGTAGCTATATTCTTAGTAGATGCAAGCGCTGGATCGGTTACAACCACACCTTTTATTTTATTTTTGTATTTGGCTATTAGCTGCTTATAGTCATTGTATTTTTTGGTATTCTTTATAAATTTTCGTTCTTTAAACCAATCCATCCAAAATCCGTCTTGGGGACATGTTTTAAGATACAGAACCGGCTTCTCTCTGTTAATGAGTCCTTGTAATGTCTGCATAGCCAATTGAACATCGGGGGCTGATGCTGAAACATTGATATAATCAACTGTATCTGCCGGCGCTGCTGATACCGGAAATATATCTTTATATGGACGGTCTGATTTTTTGTATGGCAGATTATTTGGCTTGCCGGTAGGTTCAACTTGCGGTATGCGAGGTACATTTTGAACGATTACGGGTATATTGCTTCCAGATACACTGTATATTGTTACATTATCAAACCTAAGTGATGCAATACCGCTCCAAAGAATGCGTGTTTCAATTTGACCGCCCGGATGTGTAAATGCCAGCGGCACCTGCACATATTTGTTAAGAATCAAATTATTAGAGGTAATGTTATATTTCTGAATTTGTGTATGACCTTTGCCGCCAGTAGCATCAATCAGTGCAACTTCTTCCTCTTCGCCAACCTCATCAAGCAATTTCAGTCTGAAGAATGCAACATAATTCCCCGCTTTTAGATTTGCATACGGACCATATGCTAGATGGGCGGGAGGATCAACATCGGTGAGAGCCTCTCTGGCTTTAGACCCTTTAGCTTCTGAATCTTTAACAACACTGCCAGTATGATAGCTCAGCTCTTTACCTTCGGCTTCAAAGACAGCCGTATATTTATATTCACCTTCAGGAACAAGAGTAAAGTCCATTATTTCATTGGTGATGCTCGATGGAACTCCCTTTAGGGTTTTTTGCTGTGATGAAGTCTGTATTGCTGCAAAAACTAATATAACAACAGTTAAAAGAATTATGTTTTTATTCATAATATTTACCTCTAATGCAAGTATTGATTAGTTGTTAGTTAAGCAGGATATGAATTCCTCCGAAAAAAGGCGAAAAGAGGAAGTAAGTGCAGATGGATTATAGTGCATCATTGCTTCATTATACTATCAAACAACTGAATGCGAACCGCCATCAACCCATCCAAATGATTTCAACGATGAATGGATACATGCGTTTTTGCCCTGCAGGCTGTTGTCTCTAACAGCCTGCCTGATATCATCTTTTTGACTATTACATACTCTTTATTAATACATTATTCTGCAGTAAGCTCTTTCAATCGCTTAAGTGTAGATTCAAGCTGTTTGACTTTATCACCGTAACCAGTCCAATCACCACTTTGCTGACTCTTTTTGGCATCATTAAATAGCGATACTGCTTGATTGATAAGTGATTTGATGTTTTGACCATCAGCAATTGGAGAGACAGATGATGGTATAGATGACACAGTCGATGTACTTTGCGGCTTACTTGCATCTCCGCCAAAGACCTTCTGCAGCGCTCCTTCAAGTGTGCGTTCCATTATAACCTTATCTCCATACACCACAACAACCCTTGCCAGTTCTGGGATTTTACTGGTATCTGATTGAAGATAGAGCGGTTTAATATAGAGTATAGATTTTTCAATTGGCACAACGATCATATTGCCGCGATTGACCTTAGTGCCCAACTGATTCCATAATGACAACTGAGGTGCAATTACAGGATCTTGGTTGATAGTGGCTTCTATTTGAGCCGGACCATACACCAATTCATCTTTAGGGAATTGATATAAAAGCACTTTTCCATAATCTTCTGGATCACAAATGGCGCCCATCCATGCAACCATGTTATTCTTCTGCGCCTGTGTGAATGGTCTCATAATCAAAAACTGCTCTTTAGTTTGTCCGGGCAGCCGCATAATAACGTAATACGGTTCCATTGGTGATTCCTCGCCGGATATATCAACAATTTCGTTTGGCGTTTCCCATCTGTCTCCTTTGTTGTAAAACACCTGAGGATCCTGCATATGGTAATCATACAGCATCTGAGTCTGCACTCTGAATAACATTTCCGGATACCGAATGTGCCTGTAGATATCTGCAGGCATTTCCGCCAATGGTTTAAACACATTAGGGAAAATCTTAGCATATGTTTTTATAATTGGATCACTTTCGTCAGATGTATAAAAGTCTACTGTGCCGTCATACGCATCTATCACAATTTTGGCTGAATTCCGTATATAATTCAATGATGTATAATAATTCGTGTTATATCCTGTTCTTGGTGATATTTCATGCGGTTCTGCGTATGGATAGTTTTTGGAAACTGTATAAGCATCTATCATCCAATAGAGCTTTCCGTTTGATATAACAAGATATGGATCATTATCATACATGAGGAATGGAAACACATTGCTTACACGATCCATTATATTCCGCCGAAACATTAGGCGGCTTTCAGAAGTAATAGGATTTTTAAGGATGAGATTAAGATCTGAAAAAGCCAAAGATGCTGCAATCCTTTGTAAATATCCGCTGATAGGAAATCCCCCGCTGCCGGAATAACTGTTGTATATAGGTTTTCCTTCAGACGGGTAATTAAATTCTTCCATGTTTGAGCTGGCTATTATATACTCGTTGGTCTGTTCGCCATAGTATATTTCCGGGCGGGTTATATTTATTCCAACCGAAGTTTTTGGCGGCATATCGTTTATAAAAAACTTAGGAAGCCCTTTCTCTGTTGCAGTATTAACTGGACTCATAACGGCGCCATAGCCATGTGTATATTGAAAATGCCTGTTAACCCAAGTTCCTGCCCCGGTTTGCGCTGCCTCCGGTGACAGCTCTCTTGCACCAAGCATAACCTGTCGATATTCACCATTAACCATATAGCGGTCGATATCAACATTATTGATGCTGTAGTATTGCCAAAGGGACTGAAGCTGTGTATAAGTGCTTTGCAAAGGACGATAATCCCATAATCGAATGCTGTTGATTGTGGTGCGATTGTTGTTTATATCTTCCAATGACAACGGCTGCAGTTTAGGAAAATTGCGTATCTGAATTCTATCAAGATTGTATGCATTGCGGGTAAGCTTTATATTATGGTTTATATATGCTGTTTCTTTACGCAATTCATCTGGTTTTACAAAGAACTGCTGCATTATAGCCGGATATATCATGTTAAGTATAAAATAAGTACCAATTATGGCAACAATGGCTAAGGCAGGAAGTTTTATTCCTTTTTTCCATATGTTGATTATAACAAGTATAGCTGCTATAACTGATACAATAGAAAGTATTGTAAATGCAATAAGGTGAGCATGCGTATCTGTATAACCTGCACCAAATGTTACTCCGTCTTGTGAATATAGCAGATTATATGAACTTATTCTAAATCCAAATGCCTGCACCAACAATATGGCGGCAAGCAGGATTGAGAGATGTGATTTCACATGAGGAGCAAATTTGATATTCCTTGAGAGGAAATCAATTGCTTTATCTGTATAATGAACAAAAATGGTTCCGACAAACGCTATGATTAATGTAAACATCAGCCAGCCGTATACATATCTGAGAAAGTCTAGTTTAAATATGTAGAATCCTAAGTCGATGTTGAATATCGGATCCTTCTGACCAAATTCGGCTGCATTAGCAAACATCTGGAAGTCCATCCAGTGTGTGCTTCCTTCTATACCGACCAGTATCCCAACTGCAATCGATGCTCCTAATATGACGATTCCGAAAGCCTGATTAGCAATGCGTCCTGCCTTGCTCCGAAATGATTCATCGTATGGATTATGGGTAACAGGGGGACTATATTTTCTCGCTGCCCACAGGTTTGCATAAACGATTGCAAAAAAGAGCGCTCCTGAAACAACTCCAAGCAGTATTTTGCTATAAAACTGAGTCCAGAATACAGATCTGTAACCCACTTCACCAAACCAGAGCCAGTTAACATAAAAACGCGAAAGAACCCCTCCAAAGATAATTACCAACAGGAGTATACCTATTAGGAGCTTTGTGGTATTAAACTTTAAAAATTTTTTTTGCTGCATCATAACATCTCCCAAATATAAAACACTTATAAACTGATGAAGGGATGGATATACCCCATCCCTTCAAAGCTCTTTTTCATATCCATCATTGCAATACATTAAACTATTGCATCTTTATTGATTATACAATAATGCTAAAAAAACTACAATATGCAAATATTTATGCAGTTTATAATCCCACAACGCTTTTTACAAGTTTGATCTCTTGTGGCTTTACGGCAGTTATTTCATATGCCGATTGGATTATATTGACTGCCTGTTCTGCTGATTCATCATTCGATGCATATACATATGAGAGCAGACTTCCATTTTCTACTTTCTCACCGCGTTTTTTTACCAGCTTTACACCAACCGAAGGATCTAGTGAACCATCTGCCCTGCCGCGGCTTCCGCCTAATGCTGCTTCGGCTTTGGCTATGGTGAGTGCATCGAGCTGCTTGATATACCCAGACTTTGATGAAACAGCCTTGACAATAACAGGAGCCTGCGCAAGAAGAGATGGGTCATCAATGACATTAGGATTTCCGTTTTGTGCAATAATCAGTTCGCGGAATTTTTTCAGCCCTTTGCCGGTGTGCATGAGATTTTGCATCTGCTCTCTTCCATTGTCATAACTATCAGTCTTGCCTGCAAGAATCAATGCTGCTGAACCGAGCTCTATGCACAATTGTGTCAGGTCTGCCGGACCATCACCTTTGAGCGTATCTATTGCTTCCATCACCTCAAGTGTATTGCCTACCGCAAAACCCAACGGCTGGTCCATATCTGTAACTAATGCTGCAGTTCTCTTACCGGCATTGTTTCCAATTGCAGCCATGGTCTGTGCGAGCTTTTCTGCATCATCGATATTCTTCATAAATGCACCTGAACCGACTTTTACATCAAGAACAAACGCATCGGCTCCGGCAGCTATTTTCTTGCTCATTATACTGGATGCAATAAGCGGAATGCTTTCTATTGCAGCAGTAAGATCTCTTAGTGCGTATATCATCTTATCTGCGGGAACAAGATCTGCAGTTTGCGCTGTTATAGCTGCTCCTATATCGTTAACCTGTTTGACAACCTGCTCAGATGACAAATTTGTATTGAATCCAGGAATTGATTCGAGTTTATCTATAGTTCCTCCAGTATATCCCAAACTTCTGCCAGCCATCTTAACCATTGGAATACCTGCAGCTGCAAGAAGCGGAATAAGTACAAGAGTGGTTTTGTCCCCCACTCCTCCGGTGCTGTGTTTATCAACCTTGATGCCGGAAATGCTGCTTAAATCCAGTGTGTCGCCAGATTCAACCATCGAAATTGTTAATGCGGTTGTTTCATCTGCATCCATACCTTGGAAAAAGATTGACATCAGCCATGCTGTCATCTGTGAATCCGGTATTGAACCGGATGTATATCCTGCAACCATGAACTCTATTTCTTCAGGTGTCAGCTTGTATCCGTCTCTTTTTTTCAGAATGATATCATATGCTCTCAAAGCTAACTCCTTTCGGGATAGATATCATTAGCAAAACTGGTTCCGGGCGATTTATAATCAAGGTTGAACAGACTTGAAAGTGTAGCTGCAATATCAGTAAAAGATGAACGAACACCAAGATTTGTGCTTTGCATGCCGTTCCGCCAAACTAAAAGCGGCGCCATTTCACGAGAATGATCGGTGCTTTTTGTTGTGGGATCTACCCCATGATCTGCTGCAACAATAAGCAAATCGTACTCACTCATGGCTGATTTAATCTCTGGCAGATGGTCATCAAATTCTTTTAGCCCCAATGCAAAACCGGCAGGATTATTTCTATGTCCATACTTGCTGTCAAAATCAGTCATATTGGTGAATATCAGACCTTTGTATGGTTGATTTATGGCTTCTATTGTGCGATTTATGCCGTCCCGATTGCCTTCTGTATGAATACATTCATCTATCCCCTGATGTGAAAACACATCGCATATCTTTCCAATGCCAATGACCTTGTATCCATGCTGCTGCATAGAGTCTAACACCGTCGGCGCCGGCGGTTTGATGGTGAAATCCCTGCGGTTGTATGTTCTTGTGAAATTGCCCTTATCACCAATAAACGGTCGTGCTATCACTCTGGAAACATTGTGCTTTCCCGTCAGGATTTCTCTTGCAGCTGCACATATTTCATACAACTCATTTACCGGTATTATTGACTCATGTGCGGCTATTTGAAACACACTATCAGCGGATGTATACACAATAGGATAACCCGTCTCCAGATGCTCCATTCCCAGTTCCTTGATGATTTCAGTGCCGGATGCAGCTATGTTTCCTAAAGTTTTGCGTCCAATGGCTCTTTCAAATTGCTCTATAACTTCTGCCGGAAAGCCATCAGGATATACGGGAAATGGTTTTTCTGTAATAATCCCCATCATTTCCCAATGCCCAATTATTGTATCCTTTCCCTTGGATAGTTCATGCATAATACCATATCCGGCATTGCAGTCAGTTATAGGAGCTACGCCTAAAATATCTGTGAGATTACCAAGCCCCATCTGCTCAAGATTTGGAAGCTTTAGACCACCAACAGCCTTTGCCGTATTTGCTAAGGTATTGCTTCCAACATCCCCATACTCATAGGCATCCGGCATCTCTCCAATACCAACTCCATCAAGTATGATTAGGATGACTTTAGATATTTCCCTATTCTTCATTGATTGCACAATTGTATCCTGCAGATTCTATTCGTCATTTGATTTTGTAAATCTTCCAAATATTTGCTTAAGCTTGTTTTTGCTTTTACCCAACAATTGTATTATTTTATACATCTTGCGGAATTGAGGATCTGTAAATGTATAATCTAAATCCATGCCATTTTCAATAACCAAGCCTTCTTCACGGAGTTTATCTGCCAAAGCGGTACCTTCAAACAGCTTCAATCTTGTAAATGCCTGAACAGACATATTCTCTTCACTGCCAGACAGCTTCATTTCGCGCATAAACTCTAAGTTCTCATTCACTTCATCTACTGTTACATACGGATCTATCATTATGAATCCTGCTGCGAATTTTAAACCCGATTTTCGAAGCAGCTCTATTGCTTTGCGATTTTGTTCTACAGTAATCTGCTTGTTATATGTATCCAACTGCCGCTGAACACCCGATTCAATTCCTATAAGCACACCAGTCAATCCTGCGGTTTTCAGTATATCAAGAATCTCTTCATCCACATTATCTGCACGGCATTCGATTGAAAAAGTTATGTTCAGGTTTCTTGCTTTTATTTCATCAGCAATACCTATGGCACGTTTTCTGGTTTTTTCATTCACGCCAAGGAAGTCATCATCAACAAAAACAAAATCATTGATTCCTGTCAACTCAATCACTGATTCTATCTCATCAGCAATATTGCCCGGCGAACGAAATCTTGGAATACGGCTGCCGGAAACAGCATAAAAGCTATGGATGCAGCAGAAGGAGCATCTATGGTAGCAGCCCCGACTGCCGGATATGAGTGCAGGAGCCTTGATTTTTGCCTGCAGAATTGCATCTCTGGCAGGAAAAGGCAGTGTATCCAAATCGCTTACCAATGGCGGAGGCGTATTCATTACAAGTTCATTGTCTTCAATGAATGCTGCACCGGGTGAATCCTTCCAGCTTTGACCATTAGATATTCGCCTGATAACCTCCGATGTGCTAATCTCACCCTCTCCTCTTATTACAAAGTCGATTTGAGGACAAGCTCTAAGCAGCTTCTCAGTATTCAATGTGGGCAGATATCCACCGGCAAATATGATGGTATCCGGTTTGGATTTTCTTACTTCCTTCACTGCATTTATCAGCATTTTGGTATATGCGCTGCTTGCAGTGATGCCGATTACCTGAAAATTTCGGCTTAAGACATTGCTCATCATCTCTTTAAAATCTAAGCACTGAGTATGAGCATCAACTATGACAACATCATGCCCATCTTTCCGAAGGGTTGATGCTATATATCCTACTCCCAAGCTTTCGGTTCTGGTAACAGGCGGTTCATATACATCAAATGGCGGATGTAAAAGAAGAATCTGCATTATACTCCTCAAAAAAGTTATGATCGCGGATGTGTTTTTCTATAAGTTTCTTTCAGTTTATTGCGCGATATATGGGTATATATCTGCGTTGTTGATATATCTTGATGCCCAAGCATTTCCTGTATAGATCTTAAATCTGCTCCACCCTGCAGCAAGTGCGTTGCAAATGAATGCCTTAAGGTGTGCGGGGTGAGATGCTTTGTTATACCAGCCATTGCAGCGTATTTCTTTACAAGCTTCCAAAAGTAAACCCGTGTCATACTTCTTCCCCGATTGGTGAGAAACAGAAATTCGTTGCTGCCGGATTTAACGAATGCACCACGCCCAGACAGCAGATATTTGTTAATATAGTCTATTGCAACTGATCCTATTGGAATAATTCTTTCTTTTGATCCCTTGCCTATGCATCTTATAAATCCGGCTGTAAGATTAACATCAGAAAGCCTCAGATTTATCAACTCCGATACTCTCAATCCTGATGCATACATTGTTTCAAGCATAGCTCTGTCCCTAACACCAGCAGGCGTATTAGTTTGAGGCTGTTCAAGAAGTCTGCTAACTTCATCAACATCCAGTATATTGGGAAGCCTTTGTATGTTTCTCATTCCTTCAAGGTTTGCAGTGTAGTCTCTTTTTGAGTATCCTTCACGGCATAAGAATTTGCAGAAAGTTCTTATTGCCGATACCTTTCTGCTTATACTGTTTGGCGATATCCCGCTTGTGCGAAGAGTGTTGATATATCCAGCGAGAATATCATCGGTAAGATCATCAAACGAGGATATATGCAAATCCAATAAATACCTGATGAAGTCATTCAGATCACGACCATAGGCTGATATCGTATTCGCCGATAAACCGCGTTCCACTAATAGATGATCCAAAAATGCCTGAACGATTTTATCCATTTAATCGCCCTTTTTAGCATACACAACTATCTCCGGGCTTATATATGACATATCATGTGGAAGTGAGACAAAAATCGGAAATTTCACCCCCATGATATTAGGTGAATCATTAAATGATTTGTATACCTTATAATTCTTGTTAAGATATTTCATATAGCGCTCAATGGATGGGTCTTTAATTCTGATACGGTCAACCTTTTCAAATTCCGATGTAACAACATACTGCGGAGATTCTCGTGCAAGAAAATCGGTATCCCATTCCTCCAACGCACTCACACAAAGCAGATAATCGGTAAAACCCTGTGCTTCCTGCAAACGATTCTCTGATTGTATAGGCAATGCTATCTCGGGGTCAAAAGGTGTTGTATAAAACCATGGAATAGTGGGAAGCCCTATAGTAGAGCCCTTATCTATATTCTCTCTTATCCATTCTATAGAACTATCCCGTGTATCAACAGATGCCATCATAGTTGACAATGAAGCTGTATGGAGTAAGGTATAGGCAATAACAAATATGATAACAATTGTCCACATTTTTTGCGCAAAACATGCCATTCCTATGCCTATTGAATAGCGTGCATGCAAATCAAGCATGAATCTGGATGCAAACAGAGCAAGAACCGGCAGCATAGGAATAATGTATCTTGAGAACCTTACTTGAGCAGATCCGATAACAAAGTAATAAACAGCTACAAAAGCAAGCAAAGCAATATCAATATAGGTATGCTTCTTTATAGCATAGACTACACCAAGCAATGCAATTATAAACAACGGCAGTCCCAATCCAGGAAGGAGCGAGTGTAAAAGATGGTAGATATATCCGGATCCGGTATTTGCAAATACCAGTCCATGCCCCTCTTTAACATGACCTACCTCATACATAAAGTCATGGATAAATTGCTGCTGATTAATTAATATTCCCGGTGTTGCTATAATAAAACCAATTATGGTAAAAGCAATCATTGCAAATAATTTTGCATTAATAATCCGTTGCATGATATTTGATTTATCTGCATAGAAATGCATAATTACCGGCACAATCAGCGCTAATCCCGCATTGTATTTAGTTCCGGCAGCTAATCCTGCAAAAAGCCCTGCAAACAGATAATCTCTAAACCGGCATCCATCCATTAATCTAAAAGCAAATATCATAGATAAAGTGATAAACAAGGTGCAAGGTACATCTACAGCCATAAATTTGGAATGCATGACATAAATTGGAATGATTGCCATGAGTGAAGCAGCAAAAAGTCCTTCTCTTCTTCCATATGCTTTTTTGCCCAAAACATACACAAAAAACACAGTCAGCAAACTCATTATTACGGCAACTACTCTGCCTGTTAGATAGATATTTGCTATTTGATTGATATTTTCACCAAGGTTGGTGAAATTAAGATTCAGCCATCCCATTAACGCAGCGAATGTAGTTGCTATGTTAACAAAATAGATGTATAAAGAACCATAGTTGTAAAAGCCCGGATCTAAATAGCCATTAAACAAATCTATCTGAGTAACGGCGCTAAAAAGAACATTTTCATCGGGATGGTAGGAATAATAATGCAAATAGTTGGGCAGTCCCCATTTCAACCCCCAAATTCTCAGGGATACAGCTACAGTAATTATCAACAGCATTAAAAGTGCAACTCTTACTTTTCTCAATTTAAATCACTTCTCATTCATAGTTTTATTATTAAGGTCATTTTCTGCATCAGTCGATTTACACATAAAGCTTTGTACTAATACAAATACCCCTACAGCAAGTATCACATCACCTATACTTGCAGCTTCCGGCATAATTTTGCCAATCCCCGGTCTGGGAATTATATCTCCAAGAAAGCTTAATCTGGTAAACTCATTCATCAATACGTGTCTGATATTCCAATCAAATTTCCCCGGCTCAAGGAGATATCCCAATCCTGCTGCTCTTAGCGCCTTTTCGCTTACAGGCATCATACCGTTATTGACTGCAATAACTAATCCGTTAAGAAATATTCCAGCTCCAATGGGAATAATCTCTTTTATGTGCAGATTAACATATATGGCATATAAAAAAATTACATACTGTATAACATTTGCTAATCTTAAATAAGTGATGTAGTTTTCCGGATTTCCAAACTGACCGCCGATAACAACAGCAACGCCAATTAAAAAAGGCAGAATGAATAAATACCATTTCTTAAGCGGCATAAGCGCTAACTTATATAAACTTCCTTTACGTATAAATCCAATTATTATTGAAAGTATTAATGCTTCAAGTATCACTCTTATTTCCTGTCAGCTATGGGGTCTTTCATTACTTCAACAAATATTTTCACAATTTTTGGATCATATAAAATTCCTGATTTAGACTGTATATATTCTAACACATCTTGCTTAGTTAATTCTGAATCTTTATTTCCCGGATATAACATTGTATCAAAAGTATCACATATTGCAAGGATACGCGAACCTAACGGAATGCTCTCGCCAATGAGCCCATCAGGATATCCTGATCCATCCCAGGCTTCATGGTGATGTCTTATAATAGGCGCAATATCCTTAAGAAATGTAACCTGCGATATTATCTCTTCTCCAACTATAGGGTGCTGTTGAAACCTTTCAACTTCCGATTCTGAGAGCTCTTCCGTTTTAGTCAGAATTCCGTATGGCACACTAACATAGCCGATATCACCAAGATATGCTGCATATTCAATAATCTGTTTTTGTTTTTTGGATAGGTTAAGCTTTTGTAAAACTAATAGAACACATGATACAATTCTTTCTCCTCTGCCTTCCAGCCAGGAATCCTTTGCTTCAACAATCCTTGACAGAGTGAGGAGACTTTGCCTATATGCAGCGTTCATCCTTTTTGGAAGCCAAACATACGCAATATAAAGCATTATTAAGGTAAATATAGCAGAAATTATTACCCATAATGACACATCTATGCCGCCAGAAGCTTTAATCATTACATTCCCTCTGCATTCTATTATACATACGAATAAACGCATCAACTACAGATGGGTCAAATTGTGTTCCCTTTCCTTTTATAAGCTCCTTTATTGCTTCATCATGAGAAAGAGGCGTGCGATATACTCTCCTGTCATCACCATCAATACTTCCAGTCATGGCGTCAAATGCATCAACAACAGCAATTATAGACGCCTCAATTGGTATCGAATCCGATTTTAGCCCCTCGGGATATCCGCTGCCATCAGGCTTTTCATGGTGATATTTTATCCATTTTACAATTCTATCCAAAAAATGCATTTGTTCTACTATATTAGCGCTTCTTACAGGATGCATTTTCATAAGCTGCCAATCATCATCAGAGAGCTTTTCGGTTTTATCAAGCAGTATATTATCTATGGAAACTTTGCCTATGTCATGCAGCAGTCCGGCATATCTCATATACATAAGACTGTGAACTGAGAGACGCATTTCTTTTGCAAGCATATCTGCCATATTAGCTACACGTTCCTGATGCCCGCGTGTGTAAGGATGGTACATCTGCATAAAGTTTACAAGTGATGTTATTGTATCTAAATATGCAGTAATGGAATTTGAATACAAATTAGCCACATATCTGCCGGTAAATAGCGGAATTACCAAAAGAAGTATGCCAATCCATCCACCTATCATATAAAGGCTGATAAACAGTATACAGAACGGAATGCTGAATACCAGATTTGGTATGTTATACTGCAGCGCCTTGATAAGAAGCACTTTCCATACCTGCGGATTATATATGCTTGAACCAACTGCCGCAAGCAATGAATTAATCAAGTTATATATTACTGTCCACAAAGCTATCGGAATAATGATTGATTTGATAGATATTTCTATTCCGTGCTCAAAAAGCGTTTGTCCGTTAATCAACTTATAGGCGAAAGATGCAAAAAATGCCGAAATAATAAAATTTGAAACGTTGAATAAGGCAAATGATATAAATTGCCGGGTCGGTCTGTTTTTATGAGTTATAAGTGATGCTACAAGCATAGGTATTGATGCAAAAACAACCATAGCATTTAATCCATTGCTTTGGAAAATGTTTATGGCTAATGGCATAGTCATAGCCATTTCAAAATCGGTACCAGGTATTTTTGTTGGGATAAGTTCCGCTATAAATATCAGGCAGGAAAATAATATCAGTTCAGCAATATTTACATTATCAATATCTTTTACT
>JAPXND010000069.1:0-13588 GCA_033808695.1 Armatimonadota bacterium | reverse complement strand
ATTTCTGGGTCTGCATCTTTAAGTGCGATGTTGAATGCAGGATTTTTCACTTTTGACTTGTATGCTGGCAAGATTATTCTCCTTTTTGGATGTGTTTACTTTCAATTGCATGTATTTTATCTATTCTGTTTTTGTGCCGTGTTTCTCCCGGAAAAACTGTGTTAAGCCAAATTTTCACAATGTCCAATGCTACTCCCGGACCTGTAGTCCGTTCTCCTAAAGCAAGAATATTTGCATTGTTATGTTCGATAGATGATCTGGCTGAGAATGTATTTGAACATAATGCAGCGCGTATACCGGGAACCTTGTTTGCTGCAATACTTATTCCTATGCCTGTTCCGCATATTAGAATACCGCGATCGTATTTACCGGAAGCAACGCCTTCTGCTACCTGCTCACCTATATCGGGATAATCTACCGGATCAGGTGAACATGTTCCAAAATCTGTAAAATTATACTGCTCTTTTTGAAGAAATTTTGCTATTTCTTCTTTTAATTTATAACCTGCGTGGTCAGAACCTATAGCTATTTTCATAATGCTTGATTATATCATGCTGTGATTACCAAAGTAAAGAATGTTATGTGAAATATGACACTGAAAAAACTGATTGACACAGTATATTTCTTTTGATAACATATTTGCGCTAATACTTATAGCAGTTATAAACATATAGGGCATATTTCTACTTTACTATGTTGGGAATTACATAAAATTATGCAGGCTTATGAAGTAATAGGCATATTTATTCTATTTATTTTAATAGCTATACCTGTGGTATTGACAATATTAGCTTTTATTGATTATTTCCGTTCACGAACGGAAAAGAAAAGCGTAAATATAACGCTAAGGAGAGCTGCCATTGCTGCTGCGGGAATATTTGCATTCTGTTTGATAGATGCATTCTACATTGAACCATTTATGCTTTCTGTTACACGATTAAATATTGATTCGCCAAAAGTAAATGGTGAAGGTATAAAAGTGATTCATCTATCTGATATACATTTTGAAAAAAACAGCAAATTGCTGAATAAGGTTGTTGAAAATACAAGGAAAGAGAATCCACACATAATTTGCATAACCGGTGATTCGCATTATTTATCTGATTATAATGAAGCCGAATTCAATTTATATCTAACTGAATTTAGTAAAATAGCGCCGGTTTATTTTGTTTGCGGGTATGATACAAAGGACACAATACTTAAAGCATCGAATAATACATTTGAGTTTGTTGAAGATACTGTGAAAAAAATTACCATTGATGGCAATTCATTTGCAATAGCCGGATTACCGATGATGGATGTAAGTTTTGATAAAAGTATTTTCAACGAAAATGATTATAACATCATACTTACGCATATGCCCGATCTGTTGGATGAAGTTAAAGGTTCGGATACCGATCTTTATCTTGCGGGACATACTCATGGCGGTCAGATACGTCTGCCAGTATGGGGCGCTATATTGACACTTTGCAAAACCGGTAAGAAATATGAGTATGGGCATTTCAAATTTGGTCAGCTGAATGCATTCATTACACGGGGAATAGGATTGGAAGGGAAACCTGCTCCACAAGCACGGTTTTTGTGTCCTCCGGAGATGGTGGTAATAAATATAAAATGAAAAAGTCAAAAGTATTAGTTGGACTGTGTCCAATTGGGAAATTTGTTTTCAGCAATGAAGACGCCGTAAGGTATAAAAAAGTAGTTCAACATTTGTTGGCTGAATGGAGTATAGATTATGTAGATTTAGACAATATTCTTGAAGATGGATTGGTAAAAGACCAGCGGCAAGTAGATATTGTTGTTAAACACTTTAACGAACATGATGTAGATTGTTTGTTTATGCCTCATTGCAACTTTGGCACGGAAGGCGCAGTGGGCATGATAGGGAAAAAGCTGTCGGTACCGGTTTTGCTGTGGGGCCCTCGTGATGAAGCGCCGCTGTCTGATGGAAAACGGCTTCGGGATTCATTGTGTGGATTGTTTGCAAGCAGCAAGACGCTTAATAAGCTTAATGTGCCATTTACGTATATAGAAAACTGTTATCCTGAAGAAGAAGCATTTAAATCTGGAGTAGATAATTTTGTTCGTGCTGTGAATGTTGCGGACATATTCCGAAAAGGTGTGCGGATAGGATTAATTGGTCAGAGGATAGATTTTTTCTGGACAACTATCATCAATGAGAGTGAGCTGCTGTCACGATTCAATATAGAAGTGCTGCCGATAGATATGGTTGAATTCATTAATAATTCATTGGATAGAGTGAAATCTAATGCTGATGAATATCGTGAGCAGTATGAGCAAATTAGCAAGGATATTGTTATTGAAGGCTTTAATGATTCTCAACCAATAATGAATGTTCTTGCTGTAAAAGACCAGATGCTGGAATTGGCTGAAAGAAACAATCTTGATGGAATTGCTTTGCAAAGTTTTGATTCTATAGTAAATGCTTGCGGGTCATATTGCTCACTTGCCGAATGTATAGTGGGAGATTCATTGCCGATAGGTGCAGAGAGCGATATTTTAGGCGCAATCAGCGATATGATTTTACGCAGAGCAAGCTTAAATACTGCCCCTGCATATTTGGCGGAATTTACTGTAAGACATCCATCAAATGATAATGGAATCCTTATTTGGCATGAGGGAGCTCCATTATCACTGTGCCATCCTGATGATAAAGTCAGGCTAGGCAAGCACTGGATATTACCGAGTCCATTATCCGGCATGTCTCATTTCCGATTAAGAGATGGCAATGTAACAGTTGTTAGATTTGATGGAGAGAATGGGTGTTATAAAATCGCAGTAGGAGAGGGCAGATCAATTGATGGTCCATACACATTAAACAATTACATGTGGATGGAAACAGATGACTGGAAACGGTGGGAAAGGCAGCTTATAGAAGGTCCATTTATCCATCACACGGCTATGGCGTATGGAAATTACTCGGATGTTGTTATCGAGGCATGCAAGTATATTCCCGGTGGAGTGGAGCCGATATTGTTAGGTAAGTAAAAAGCGCCGGGGAGAGTTATAACTCTATCACCCGGCATTGATTTGTTATTTATTCAATCCTGCAGTCATGATGGAAAGTATTTGGAATTTATGTCCTTTGCTTTCTTCTGCCTTTTCATGCAGCAGACGGATTTTAACTCTATGTTTACCAGGTTCAAGATTGCGTGCAAGGAGCGCCCATTCAGAGTAACCTCCCCATGTTGCTTCAAACCAGCCATTCAGTTTAATTGGCGGATTATTATCTATTTGCACATCAGCCATTCCCATATCACTTCTCAAGCGAAAATAAGTTATGCTTATCGTTTCACCTTCAACCTCAAATTCGATTGTGCTTCCCGGTGCGCTGCTCTCCCAAGCATCAGCGTTTCGCCAAAATACGGTCTGACTCCAGCCGTTGTTGGAAATGAGATTCATATCGCTGCCCGTGAACATATTTGTATATTCGAATGTATCACTTATAAGCGGTTTTGGGATGCGTTTAATTGGCTTTAATTTGTTGTTGTCCGGCAGTGAATCATAGACTTTATCAAGCAGATTGTAGATGAAGTCTGCCATGTATTTGTGTCCTATATCGTTAGGGTGTATACCGTCAGGCATTATGTCTTCCCATTTTATTGCACCGGATTGGAACTCCGGATAAACTGCATCACGCTCACTAATCATGGGCAGCTTGTAGTGATAGCCTACTTTTGAATGCCATTCCTGTGCGTTTCCACCAATTGTATTAGTGGTAAAGATATACATAACTGCCGGGTTGTTGGGCTGCTTTAATATCTGCCTGGTTAGACCTTCCAATGTTTCTGCTGCAAACTCTGTATTGGCGTCGTTTACTGCAAATTCTACTATTACCAAATCGGGTTTGAATCTCAGCAGGTCCTGGGCAGCACGATGTGCGCCTATATTAGATCCGGTTGCACCGATGCCGGCATTGACAAATTGAACCTCGGTATTTGGGAATTTGTTAATCCACCATTGTGCGGATAAGTTAGCCCATCTGTTCTCCGGTTTGGTGGCTCCAGCGCCTTCAGTGATTGATCCGCCGATGGTGGAAACGACGATTTTTTGACCCTGTCTTGCTTTGAGCATGACATTTGTGAGGCGGGATGTATCACCAAGGGTGAGCAGGGAGCGTGAGGTCATTTCGGGGGTGGGATTAGGGCTGATTCCCTCATTGGTTTCAGCGCAGAGCATGCTTAAAAGTCCTGCAGATATCAGAACAGCAGATGCAGCAATAAGCTTTTGATTCATGATTTTCTCCTTCTTTTTTTCATGAGATTAATTGCAATTTATTGCAAAATTTGGCAAAAATTAATATATATATTATCATTACTAAAATAAGATAGCTAATTCCGTATTTGGCAGGCAACTGCTGATGTATTTTGCAGAAACCAATATGAAAACAGCTTATCTCATTTAATTTGCTGTAATTGTGATAATACTTTTATATATGCAGTATATCATTTGCGCAATGAGATGTAAAACAGAGAGCGAACGAATTTTCTTGATTTATTGATTGGAGGAACAGATGAAACTATCAGTTTATACCGGCATCACAATGCTGCTTTTCTCAGCTGCTTACGCTTCATCAGCTGACATTGACTTTGTGATAGATGGAAAACCAAATGCAGTAGTAGTTTTGGGTGCAGATGCTTCTATTCAGGAAAAATCTGCAGCAGCAGAGCTTGTTAAGTATTTAAAAAGATCTACAGGAGCTGACTTTACTATTGCAGATTCTGCACCTGATAAAGGTTCTGCCATTTATATTGGACAAACTGCAGCAGTTAAAGAAAAGCTTAAAAATTTTGATTGGAGCAGTATTGGCAAAGACGGGATTGTAATAAAAACCGTCGGGAAAGATTTGATTCTATCCGGCGACCGTCCGAGAGGGAGTATATATGCAGTAATAAGCTTCCTTGAAGATCAGCTGGGAATAAGATGGTGGGCATCAGGAGCTGAAACCGTGCCTTATACAAGGGATTTATCAATAGGCAAGATAGATGTGGCATATACACCTCCATTTATGTATAGAGAAGCCTTTTTCAATCAAGCGATAAATGATCCCGATTATGCTATGCATATGAAATTGAATGGGCATTATCAGACAATAGATGTTGAAAAAGGCGGACATTACAGCATACTTGGGTTTGTTCATACTTTTTACGGTCTAATTCCACCATGGAAATATTTTGAATCTCATCCGGAGTGGTTTTCAATGATAGATGGAAAACGAACTGGTGAGTGGGCGCAGTTATGCTTAACTAACAATGAGATGAAGGATGAATTGGTAAAGAATGCATTAGACTGGATTAAAAACAACCCGGATGCAGGAATTATATCTATCAGCCAAAATGACTGCCTCAATCCATGTCAGTGCGATAACTGCAAGGCTCTTGTTAAGAAAACAGGCGGGGAATCCGGAGCGCTGATAACATTTGTAAATTCTGTAGCAGAAGAGATAGAAAAGGAGTATCCTGAATTTCTTGTAGAGACATTGGCATATCAATATACCAGAAATGCACCTTCCGGAGTTAAACCAAGAGATAATGTTATAGTTAGGCTTTGCTCAATTGAATGCAACTTTGGCGAACCGCTTAACAGCGAGGCAAACAAGACATTTTATAAAGATATAACCGAGTGGAATAATATTGCTGATAAACTGTATGTTTGGGACTATGTAGTTAATTTTAGCAATTATTATATTCCTCATCCAAATTACCATAATCTAAAAAAGAATATAGAGCTTTTTAGAGATAGTAATGTAATTGGTTTATTTGAACAAGGGGATTCATTTAATCCTACTATTGCATTGAATCCTTTGAAAAGCTGGGTGATATCTAAGCTGATGTGGAATCCCAAGTTAAATGACAAAAAGCTGATAAGTGAATTTATGAATGGGTATTTTGGTGCAGCAGGCGATAACATGGAGAAATACCTGAATGTGTTTACTGCTGCCGTTAAGAGAAGCAAACCTAACCTTAGATGCTATATCATCCGTCCGGATTTTTATAATGAGTCTGATTTGAACAAGGCTGTAAAATATTTTAATGATGCCCTTGCCGATGTAGAAAGTGAACCTGTGTACTTCAAACGGGTAAAAGAGCAGCAGATGTCGCTTTATGCGCTGTTAATCAACCAGAAAAAGATTATAGACAGAAACAACTGGAATATTAAGGGCGTGAATTGGGACAGCATAGTTGACGAATTTTTATCAATGGTGGAATCTACAAAGAATCTATATCCAAGCGAAGGCTCTTTGATCTCCGATAGTTACAGAGAGATGATAAAGAACAGCATGATAACATTAAAGCCTTCAAAGAAGCCATCACCTCCAGCATCAGGAAAAAGGAATAAAGACTGGGTAGATTATCAGGAGAATGATTTAAGTCTTGCTAACGAAGGAATGTGGGTAAGTGTTATCGAGGATGATGATGCTTCTAACGGACTTACCTGCATGATGCCCGGCAGCACAACACAATGGGCTTTGCAAAAAGTTATTGCTAAAAAAGATGTTATTGCAGAGAAAGTGGATGTATCTGCAATGATAAAGGCAGATTTAGCAGGAAGAAATGGCAATGCAATTCGATTTGGCATATATGATACTGAATCCAAAACTGATAATTACAGATACTTTACTGCAGCTGAAATAAAAAATGCTGGATATAATAAGTATACAATAGAAAACGTAACTCTTAAGCCCGGCATGTATATTTATGTTGCTCCATGTGCAGAAGTTGATGTAGAAAGAATTTATATAGACCGAATATTCATCACAAAATCTAAATAGCAATAGCAGGCAGGGAGCAGGAGCTTATACGCTTCCTGCTCCTTGCAGTATTATTCAGAGATTACATCATTATAGATTTTTATGTTTTTTATCTCTCCATAGAATGCGAAATCAGGTGTAAGCGCTTCATACTGCCCGATTATAAGATTCCTTTTTGCCGGAATATCTTTTACATCGTTCATTCCAGATTGATACCAGATATCATTTACCTTTAAGGCTATTGTATCGCCATCATAAATGAATAGCGCCTTATACCATGTGCCGGGATAAATTGGCGGACCGGCTATATCGGCAGCGGGAGTTTTAATAATAAGGGTTCCGCCAAGAATCTGAGCGAACCAGCCGTCTGTTAACCATAGTCCATGAGAGAGTATAACAGGCATACCCTGAGTGGAATCAGCTTTAAATTCAAATGATATCGAGATGCTTTTGCCCATATTCATGTAAGAATTGTGTGGAATGGTTATGTATCCGCCTTTAAACACTCCTCCATCAGCAGTGAATGAAACACTGTTTACTACATTTGCATCTTCAGGCTTTGAGGTTAATGGAAGGTTAAGCGCCGGTTTGATGTTGTAATTAGCTTTAAAGACTATCCGCTTGGTGATAGGTTTGCCGGCATCACCATTCAGAGCTTTTGGTGTGATTATATACAGCCATTCGCCAGTAGGCGGGAGGTCTCTGAAGGTGTTTTTTGTTCCGCGGGAAGCTGTTATTTCACCGAGGAGCGTTTCAGAATCAGTGTTATTTGCTGGCTTTCTATAGATGCTGTATGAAGTTACAGCGGGATTTTTAGCAGGCTGCCATTGCAGCGCTACTCCAGCTGCATTAACGATAGTATCTATTGAAAAGTTTTCATCTGCTGCCATAGATTTAGTTTTATAGGGTATGTTGCTGCTTGATGCAATAACCTTGTTATTACGAACAGCTTCTATTTTGTAGACTCCGGTTTTATTGACAGGAGCATCCGGAAAGAATGGTGCGGGCGTTTCTACAGCAAGAACATCATCTCTATATACTCGGTAGAATTCAGCGCTGTTGATAGGATTCCATACAAGCTGAATAGGTACAGCAGGGTTATTTGTGTATCGAGCGTTAATGCGATTGACCTGACTTGTTTTTGCAGTTGGAATTGGAGATTTGTTGACTCTAATATTTGGCTGCACAGTAATGGTGATGGGTTGGTATACCATTTCATCTGCAGGATTTTCTGAGAAGGAGAAACCTACCTCAATGGCGTTTTGCCTGATGTGGTCTCCCTTGATTGTAATAGCGCCAACCCAGCCTTTGTGAAATTCTATCGGTTCTGTTTTCCATTCCTGATCGTTTTGACTGCGGTAATGCATCCATGCTTTGTTTCCGCCAAGGATGACGGGCTGAAGCAGGAGATCTTTGCCTTCTTCCACAGAAGTTATAAGTCTGGGGAGAATAATTTTGGGAGCAGGTATCCAACTATCATTATCATTATTGTTCTGAGAGCCTTTTATGCTTAAAGCTCTTGATTTTAATGATTCCCAGTCGACAAAAGCTTTGGTGTTGATAGTTGCAAGAACACCATATTCGCCTCTGGTGGTAATTCGTTGTGCATAGGTATGCATAGCAGTTCCCAGATCTCCATTTTCAAGTACAGATAATGCTTCATCTGCCAGAAGGAGAGCATCGGCTTTGTTTGAATTTTCCGCCTTTATGATGAGCTCTTTTGCCTTTACAGCGGCTGATTCGGCTCTGTGGTATGTTATCACCCAATCAATATTATTCAGCAGCCAATCTAACTTTGATTTGCCTTTGCCGGCATCAGGAAGGAGCGCTGTAATTCTTTTCCTGATGTTGTATAACTGATTTACCTTTTCGATGGAGCCGGGCCCCCATGAAAACGGTGCGCATTCTGCCTGACCGCCGCCTTCAACCCATCTGTATCCTAATAGATCCAGCTCTGAATGTATTGATGCCATTTCATCGGCTATTTTTTCATCGTAATACCTGTATGCCATATCCTTAAAGTAATCTTCGGCGGTCAATTTTGGATTCCAAGCGTTTTGTATTATATAAGCAAAGTTTTCCTGTATTTCTCTTGTACGCCAATGAATGCCAAGTATACCTTGGCTTCCTCCGCTGCGGACATCATTCATGGTATTTTCCAGAATATGCACATATGGCTGCGGCTGCCATTGATCTCCGTCATTTTCAAGCCAAATGATTGGCCATCGCTGTCGTTCAGAAGGCAGTTGCCGGTATATGCTGTCTACCTTAGGCAAGGGATTTATGAAATCCAGTGAAGCAAAGACTACGCTGTCTGGGAGGAGCTTATCCAGACCATCATAATATTCGGCAGACATTATTCTTGTTTCGCCGCCCCAGCCGGAAACAGCAAGTTTTGGCGGATTTGTGCGCTGATTCATTATGTTGAGAGCAAGGTTAGAAAACAGCGTTAATCTGGCGCCTTCGTTTGCGCGATTTGATTCGCCGGTGCCTGTGTTTTGGAAGAATGGCGGCTGCCCCTTGGATTCTTTCACTATACGGCTGAAGGTATCTCTAAGAGCAGCTCCATACATGCTCAGATGACTATCTTTGTTCAGTGTATAGGGCAGAATATGCATGTTGTAGTTTTCACCATATCCCTGAGCTCCTTGTGTTTCTGCCTGCCAAATCCAGATATAATCAACGGAGGGATATTGATTAAGGATATGATTCAGCCGATTGATGAATACATCTCTGTCTTTAGGATTGAGCGGATCTCCCCAGAGTTCAAATCCTATGCAAGGATGAAGTCCGCGCTTTTTGGCATAATCCAGGGCATCTCTCATGATGTTCTGTTCTGCTTCAATGGCTTCTTCACGATTTTTGATTGAAATTGTGGTAGCTGCTCCGAAATAATCTTCGGGATAGAGTTTGCCGGTGTCAAAGCCAAATTTATCAGCGGGCAGAGGGTGTGTGCCCCAAGTAGGTGAAGCGGTGTTTAACAGACGTTCACCCCATACATATTTTCCATCTTCCTTGTAACCTGCAAAAGGCTCACCATCGTATGTATGGAATCCAACAAAGTTAGCCCCCATTCGTATAAGCTGATCAATGAACGCTCTATGATCGATTGAATCCCAGGTTGTGGGACTGTTGAAGAAGTTGTACCAGGGCAAAACCCCTCTTATGCTAAAGGCAGGGGTTTTTGAAAGGTTCCTTATTTTGGTGATATCAGGCAGGGAATCCGGTATAGCTTCGGCGCCTAGATAGAAACCGAATCCCAGCTCTCTGAGGAATCCGTATATGGCATTGACTACACCTTTCGATGTGTATGCCGCGATTATAAAGGCGGGAGTGTTTTCAATCTTTGTGTAGGTGAGATAATAGCCTTGATTTGATATCTTGTCGGCGTCCGGAATCCGATCTACTATCAGGCGGTTGTTTCTTGGTGTGCCGATTATGAGCGCCGGCACAGGATTTTTTGACCAGTCTGCAGCGGTTAGTATATCTGTGGGATTTTTGGTAACCTGAGAAATGTATCTCTGCAGATCTATGCAGGCGAGCCTTTCGGGTTCTGAGAGATTTCCGATGACAATTTGGTTCAGCATAGGGTTTGTGCTGCAGCAGGCTGTGTTATTCAACACGCAGAATATCAGTATTATGGCATAAAGAGTCAATCCGTAGTTGATGTATTTTTTCATAATAAAAATCCTTTAGTTGAATTGCTGGTGAAGTTATAGAGTATTATAATAGTTTTTCTTATATAATGCATTGTTGAATTTGATATTGAAGGAAAAATTTGCCGGTTTATTGAACATAGTAACAATGATAAATGATGTGTCGTAATCATATATGCAGCAGAGACTATATATGGAGACGTAAATCATGGGTATGAGGGAAAGTTTTTCAAAAATCAATATAGTGAGGTTAATTAAAAAGATGGGAGTTCATTTGTTGATTAATGCAGGAATTCTGCTCTCTGTGTCATATTGCAATGCATCTGCCGGAGATAAGAGTGTTGTTGTAGCGAACGAAGATTTTCTGAAGCTGATTAACCCAGATGCAGCGCTTGAGACGGTGGCTGGCAGCTTTGCATTTACAGAAGGTCCGGTATGGAGCGCCGATGGATATTTATACTTCAGCGATATTCCTGCGGGAATAATCAGAAAGTGGTCGGCAGCAGAAGGAATCGTGGAAGTGAACAAACGATCCGGCAATGCCAACGGGCTGACCATTGATAATGATGGTCGTCTGCTGGCATGTGAGCATGGAAACAGGCGATTGACGGCAACAGACAAAGATGGCAAAGTTACAGTGTTAGCCAGCAAATACCAAGGCAAAAGGCTGAATAGTCCGAACGATGTTGTTGTAAAATCTAATGGCAGCATTTATTTCACAGATCCGCCATATGGGGTTATAGATGAGAATAGAGAACTCGACTTTCAGGGTATCTATATGGTGGATACCGATGGGAAGCTGCGATTGCTTAACAAGGAGATGAAGTGTCCGAATGGGTTGGCATTTTCACCTGATGAAAAAATACTGTATGTGGTAGACTCGTCGGATAGGATGCATATAAAGGTTTTTGATGTGAAAGAGGATGGATCGATTGACAACAGCAGGATATTTGCATCGTTTGACAGGAAAGCCACAGGTCCGCCGGATGGTATGCGGATTGACATCCAGGGGAATGTATGGACCTCAGGACCTGGTGGAATATGGGTTTTCAACAAGAATGGCGTTCTTTTGGGTAGGATAATGGTTCCTCAGATTACGGCAAATTGCGCCTGGGGTGATGATGATGGGAAGACTCTATACATAACTGCATCGACATCTGTATACAGGATAAGGACAAATGTTGAAGGTATAAGACCGTGGATTAAAAAAGAGAAGAAGCCTTTGTGTGATACAGAATAAAATAGGACAGTATATGAACTTAAGTGAAAATTTCATTCCTGTTGCTGCATCATTTGTTTTTTGCGATGATGGAATTGCTTTTATTAAGTGCAGCAATCGGGTTGATGAATATAGGAATCAATGGGATGGTTTCAGCGGATTTATTGAACAGCTTCCCATTGAGCAGGCATACATAGAGTTAGAGGAAAAAGCCGGACTTAAAAAGGATATGCTGTTGCTTAGGGGTATTGGCATTCCTCTCCCTGTTTCGGATGAATCTATCGGCAAGAATTGGCTGTTGTTCGTCTTTCTATTTGAAATCCATGACAAATCGTTGATTAAGCCTAATTGTGAACCTCAGCAGATTAAGTGGGTAAAGCCTCACGACATACCCGATATGGATACAGTTCCCGGATTGTATGATGGATTGCTTAGAGTATGGCCGCCTTCGGGTTCCGACAAATTTTGGGGCGGGCTGGCTGAAATTGCAGGTAACAGAACTAATGGCGCAACTTCCCTGGCAAGAAAGGGTCTTGAAACTTTGGCAGCATATGTAAGTGAGAATCAACAATCTATTGACCGATATAAGCTGATGAAAGCAGTCCGTGCATATGCGGCAGTACGACCATCTATGGGTGTTTTTCCCAATCTGGCAGCGAGATTGATGCTTGGCATGGAGCGTGAAGACAGTGTTGAGGCGCTGATTGATTCGCTTATTGCAGCTATGAATGATTCGACTGAGTTGTCTGTTGCTAATGCAGCGCTGGCTGTCAGCGGCAAAAGAAAGGTTTTTACACTTAGTGACGGAGAAGCAGTTCGTAAAACTTTACTGAAATGGAATGCTCCGGGTTGTGAGGTTATTGCAGCGGAATCTTTTCCAGGCAGCGAAGGCATTAATTTAGCCGAGTATCTATCTACGCAAGGGATAAATGTAAGGGTTGTTAAAGATAAATGCATCAGAGAGGCAGCTGCAGAAGCCGATGTTGTATTGGTTGGGTGCGATGCCATAACTTCTGATAATTGCATTCAAAATAAAGTTGGAACCCGGATTGCGATAGAGGCGGGGAATGATTTTGGTATTCCAACGTATGCAGTAACACAAACATTTAAGATTACGCCTTCCAGCTGGTCATCGTACATTGAGCATGTAAAAGATAAATCTGGACTTTTACCCGTATTTGACCATACACCTATCGAGATGTTTACATCGGTGTGCACTGAAAATGGTGAATTGACAATAAATGAATTGAACAAACTGCGTAACGAATTGGATTCCATAGAACTTATACCATCTAAAAATTTACTGGCAAAAGGATAATGGTACAAATGGCAGACTTAATACAAGAATTAGAATTGGAGCTTAACAGCCCGGACTATTTAGTTAGAACAGCAGCGCTTGAGAAATTGAATTCAATGAGTATTGAATTTCCGAATTTAAAAAAGGAAGTTAATCTACATTTTCACTCATTTTTTTCGTACAATTCACAAGGATGGTCACCATGCCGTATTGCATGGGAATCAAAGAAGTATGGCTTGGCAGTTTCGGGTATTGTTGATTTTGATACGCTTGTCGGTATGGAGGAATTCTTATCGGCGGGTGAAGTTTTGGGAACCAAGACGGTTGTTGGTTTGGAGACGCGTGTATTCATAAGCGAGTTGGAAGATAAAGTAATGAACAGCCCGAATGAACCAGGAATTGCATACTTTATGGGTACCGGGTGTTATAAGCATCCCGATAAGCAGAGTGTTCAGCATGGCATACTCGTTGAGATGGGGGCAACTGCAAAAAAAAGAAACATGGAGCTTATGGAGCGGGTAAATAATTATCTGGATGAGGTTAGGTTGGATTATAAAGCCGATGTTATGTCTTTAACGCCAACAGGAAATGCCACAGAAAGACATATGCTTTTGGCATATGATAAAAAAGCCAGAGAAGTATTT
>JAPXND010000068.1:0-13663 GCA_033808695.1 Armatimonadota bacterium | reverse complement strand
ATTCTAACCTGTATTCCGGCTTCTTTGCATTTTTTTACTGCAGTTGCAGCTTCAGGCCTCAATGGATCGCTTATGGCAACAAATCCCAGGAACATAAGATTGCTTTCAACGTTGTCTATATCGTGAGTATCAGGAACTGCGTCAAAAGTTCTAGTGGCAGCAGACATGATTCTAATGCCTCTTTGTGCATATAATTCACTTTCTTCCAGCAATTCTTTACGCCTGTCTGCTGTTAAATTTTTCGGTCTGCCATCGTATAATTCAGATGTGCATATTGGGAGTATGGAATCGATGGCGCCTTTTATGAAAGCTATGATGCTCTCATCAGTGCTCTGATGTATTGTTGTCATTCTCTTACGAACAGAATCGAATGGTATTTCTTTTATCCTAGGCAGAAGCCATTGTTTCTCTTCTATATCCATTCCGCCAAACATTGCGGCTTCAATCAATGATGTTTCTGATGGATCACCTATTAGTTTAATCTCATTGGTATTTGTTTTTTGGGTTATAGTATCGTTGCATAAGCTTATTGATTCAAAAAGCTCTCTAATGTTTATATCAGTTTTAATGGATGCATGCTGAGAATCTGGATGTGCATTCACATCAACAAAACCTTCATTTCCTCTTTTAAATGAATTTCCACCGGCATAGATGTATTCCACCTGCATCTTATTCTGTGTTAAGGTTCCGGTTTTATCGGAGCATATAGCTGTAACACATCCCAATGTTTCAACAGCCGGAAGCTTTCTTATAAGCGCATTTTGTTTCGCCATTCTTTGAGCGCCTAAAGCTAATGAAATAGTAATGACAGCAGTTAATGACTCTGGCACTGCAGCAACAGCAAGACTAATGGATGTGAGCAGCATTTCTTCAATACCGCGTTTCTGGAAAACACCTGCAATAAATACAACTATACATATTGAAACTGCTGCAATTGCAAGATATAATCCCAGTTGCCCAAGACGTTTCTGCAGGGGAGTCTGTTTTACGGTAGTTTGACCAATAATCTCAGCTATTTTACCAAGCTCTGTATTCATTCCAGTTGATGTTGTTACAAATGTCCCACGTCCTTGTGCGACGGTTGTTCCCATAAATACATCACCATTGCGGTCTCCGATTGAAAGAGCCGGATCAACTGATTCTGCAAAAGATTTTTCAACAGGTATAGATTCTCCTGTAAGTGTAGCTTCTTCAATGGTTAGGTTAGATGTATCCAACAATCGTCCATCAGCTGGAATCAGATCACCTGCTTGGATTTTTACTATATCGCCAGGCGCCAGCAATTCTGATGATATTTCTTGAAATCTTCCATCTCTTATGACTTTGGCAACAGGAACAGCGAGTTTCTTTAATGCTGAGATGGCTTTCTCCGCACGATACTCCTGTACAAATCCCATAACGGCGTTAAGGATTACAACAAAGAAGATTACTATGGTATCTGTTAAATCACCGGTAGCCGCACTTATTAAACCGGCAACTATAAGAAGAATGGACATAACTCCTTTGAATTGTGAAAGAAACATCGTTAGTGGATTTACTTGTGTTTTGCTTTCCAACTCATTTCTGCCATAGACCGCTAAGCGTTCATTAGCTATTTCCTCTGACAATCCAGTTTCCATGCTTGTTTCAAGTGTGGAAAGAATATCAGCGGTACTGCTTAGATTATCAACAACTTTCAAAATTTACCTCTTATTATTAAAGAATGTATTCTAATTATATATCAATCAAAGCATTCAATGCTATAAATGTTTTTTGATGAATAAAAAAAGCGCCTTAGATATTAAAAACTAAAGCGCTTATATACAAAATACAAGAAATTATTTAATTCCTTCAGCGACTCCGCTATATATCAAACATCTCATTCAGATAATTTTACTGCTAAACTACGGATTTTCAGTTCTGTTTCTTCACCATATACACGGAAATCTGTTCCAAGATGCTGTCTGTTTGCAAACCTTGCATCTGTTAATCTCCATGTATGCTTCTTCCATTCCCCGGTATTTGTTCTATTGAACTGCGGAGCAGGCTTAAATGCACCAAAGATATGCTCAGTGTCCTCGGATGTCGAATCATAATCAAGTCCTATGGGACCAAAACCATCATCAAGATACTCGATCTCAATATCTACCGGCTGTTTTGGCTCCTTTATAAACTGGTCTGCAATAGCAAAATATATGAATTTTTGATCCAACACTGTTGATTTCAGGTTAGTGCGTCTGTAATCTTTTTCAGGAAATCCCATTATGAATGACGGCATTACACCCTGTCCAGAAATTATTGATGATAATTGAACAAATGCTCCATCAGGAGGGGCAATATCATCATGAGGTCTTGTATTTGCAGGATCAATTGATTCTCTAACAAACAAATATGGATTTACCAATCGCTGTGGCGATGAGCTGATGATACAGAATAAATTCCAAGCGCCATATTTTAGGAAAGGTGACAATGCTCTATCCCCTCTGATGCCTATTCTGCCGGCTGGATATCCATTGATATAAACTATGTTTAAGGCTCCATCTGGTCCCCATCTTAGTCCACCCATAGACTGCAAGCGCAGCTGAATATCATTGCCTTGCCACTCCTTTGGTATAAACACCATCCTGCGATAAATTGCCCATTCATATTCGCCCCATTTGCTTTCTGGGAGAGTGAATGGCGTGTTAATTCGTTCCCAGTTGCCATCCCATACTTCCGGAGTAGTTAACTCAAAATCTATTATGTCTCTTCCCATTACCCCACCGGTATTTGCTTTGCTGGTATCCTTATATTTTACCTTCCACTCGCCATTAATATCCATCAGCTTTAACCGCGGAAAAACTCTATCGCTGAATTCTCTTTTGTTGTTCATTGTTACAGATATATTGAATGGTTGTGTCGAAAGACCATGGCAATCAAAATCAAAGCTTTTCTGCAATACATTCTCCGGTATAGCTCCGCCTTTCTCGAACCAGTTATTCAGCTTTCCATCAGGATCACCGATATCAACGGGTTTTATGCCAGGTATAGTTTCATGAGCGATATCTGATAAATAAGGACTACTAATAGATATAGCAAGATTAGCATTATTTTCAGTGTTATTGATGCATGTTACAGTAATTCGGCATCTTTTCCCTGGTTCAATGCAATTCAATTTTTGCCTCTGTCCATCCTTCAGTACATCAAATGAATAAGTAACTGAAAGAGGTTCCATCACTTTTAGATGAGATGCAGCGGTTCGTTTGAAGCTGCCTGTTTGAAATGTTGCTTTAATGGGATAATTTCTGCCAAATATTCCGCTTGGTATTTGAATGGTTATGGTCTTTGTAAACTTCTTTTCTGCTGGAATCTTAATTGCAGGTATTTCTTTCCATCCTGCAGGGAGCTTAATAATAAGCTTTCCTTGTTTGGGAGAAGGCTGATTAACCGTGATTTTCATTGCTGCAGTTTTGCCGGGCGCTGCAAGCTGAGGGAGTTCCAATTTAATAGAAGGACCTTCAAAAGCTTCTACTGCAAAGCATGTAGGATCCTGGATATCCAATTCAATAATCCCATTTGAAATTTTAGGATTGCATGAAATCTCACTATTTCTGCCATAAAGTCTTACGGACGGATTTTTAATGAGTGTAGGGATTCTTATTTTTATTGGAACTGGCTTCATTCTTTCACCAGTGATGTATATATTGCCAAAATAAGCAGTTTGGCTATTATGAAACCATTGACCTAGTGTAACTTCTCTTCCTCCGCCAGTGTGAGTTACTGCAATTACTGGGTTAGGAAATGCGCAGTTTATCCATTTGCCATTAATAAATGCTGTTGCGTTATTAACGGATTTTTCGGCATCAACTACAGCTTCTTCGAATCCAACACGGAAATCATAGTATTGGCGCCATTGCAAATCATAAAAGCCATATCTTGGACGCAGCTCTCCTGATGGTTCTTCATTTTCTCTGGCAGTATCATTTAAGCACCAAGATGGTCCTCCACCATGAAATCCATATCCCATACCAAATCCGTAAGTCCAAAAATCATTAGAGCTCATACTTGGCATCAAATATGAGGTGTATTTAGGAAGTGTATATCTAAGCAGCATGGGAATCATTTTTGCATCATTGGGATGATTTCGTGCACTTACAATTTGGGAGGTGGTAAAATAATGCGCTGTAGATGTTAAAATTGATGGAAAGAAAAAGTCAGCGCAATCTTCACCGCGGATTGAAAAAATTGGATTGTATTCTCTGCAGGCATCAAGAGTCATATTGTATAGCTCTTTAAAATAATGAGGCACTTCATTTGGACGTATACCAAATGGATTATTGTATGCTGGTCCGGCAAACATTCCTACACCTACTTCACCAGTATCCCCGCATGTAGCTTCAGTGTCATAATGAATCTCATCAATATTGAATTCGCGCACCCAGCGAACGGCTTCTCCAATTCTTGCTCTAATGAAATCTTTGTCCATTGGTGCAGCGAGCATATCTGTAAAACCTTCGTCAAAGGTACCATCACGTCGGCATCTAGCCCACTTGCTTACATAATCAGCATAATTTGGTCGTCCCAAAAGCGGAGCACGATCAAAAGTGAAAAGTGCTGGAGATCCGCCAAGTCTCCTTATCATGTTGAATGCATCATGATATTCTAAAGCAGAACCCTGAAATCCATCCCAACCTTCCGGATATGATGTGTTCAGTGATTTCATGATATATGATGAATGAATGGGTGATTGCTGTTGGATTTCAAAGAGCTTGCCTGTATTGCCATTTGATGCATGATAGGAAAGCCAAACCTGCGCTGTAGGCATTTCCTTTATGATGTCTGGCACTTTGATGTCTGCTTTAAAGGCAGATTCTGAGAATTCTCTATACAAATCTGCACCTGCTCGCCAATCACCCTTATGTGATGCAATCTGAACCCAGGGAGTTGTCCAGCTGTCGTTTTTGTCGGCAATCCAGCATCCGCCGAAATTGATTCCCATCATTGGTATGCCATCAGCGTCTTTGCCTATTACAAGAGATTTGTTATATCCATAATCATCGTATGCTCCAATATACACACCTTGATTTTCGTCATAACAATCAAGCCATTGCATAAACATAAGCGCTGGATATGGATCTTCAAACTGTTCATTTGGCTTGAAGCCATTGACTCTAAATGCAGCTCCTAATGTATGAGGATAAGAGAACCAATCATCATCTGGATTGCCAAGCTGGATTCCTTTTAAGATAAAGCGAATTTTATCTACAAGAAAATCTCCGGTAGTATTCTTTACTGTAATTCGGAATAATGGACCTTTATCATCAGGGGCGAGCATTATTTCACCAGTAACAATCAATCCATTAGGTCTTGTCCAAGTAAGAATAACTTTTGAATATTTATCATTTTCTACTATTTTATGTGTAACTGGCCCGGATCTAAAAATGCTTTCCTCACCAAATTCAAATGTTTTCCAGGACGGAATACCTTCTCGTTTTTCTTCTACTATTTCAAACCATGGTCCCTGCAGTGATTTCGTTCCGGGTGTAAGTGATATTATTTCACCATTATATGGGTTTAAAGTCAGTTTGCAGAATTTGCTGCTGATTGAAATGGGCTTAACTGTATCTGCAGACAATGTTATTACTGAGACAAGCAGCAGTGAAATGATGGTCAAATATTTGTATTTCATATTAATTAACTCCTATTTGAATATTTTAATTTTATAATACAACATATTTATCAAATATCCTGCATATTTTGTGTGAAATAAGTATAATTATGAATAATTCTATGATATATTGGAATTATATGAAATTCAAGGTGAGATGCATGCATATTATTAAGCAAGAATTTGAGCTTTTGTTTTATCGATAGAGTAAAGAAGCGGTTCAGAGTTTATATATCGCTTAAGTTCGTCTGTGATGTATCGTCCCATACGATGAATTTCTGAAGATAGTGAACCTGCTATGTGAGGGGTTAATACAACGTTTGGCAGGTTGAATAATTCTGAATCCTTTGCAGGAGGTTCTGGATAAGTAACGTCCAGAACAGCTACAATATCCGATCGCTCTTTAAGCACAGTTATCATTTCGTTCTCACGAATAATTGCTCCGCGAGAGGTGTTTATAAGACTTGAATATTGACGCATAGATGCAATATGTTTACCTGTAATAAGTCCTTCTGTTTCTTTCAGCCATGGCGTATGCAGCGATACCACATCCGAGTGTTTGAAAACATCATCTAATGAACATAGATCTATTTTATCAGAGATAATATCTTCTTCTTTTACATAAGGATCGTATGCTTTTATTCTCAAATCTGATGAATCAAGCATTTTGCATACAAGTTTTCCTATCATTCCAAGCGAAACAATTCCAACAGTCGATTGGTAGGAGCCTTTTAATGGAACTAAGGTTGGGTAGATATGATTTCTAATAAATGGCAGGGTTATATGCCATCCACATTTCATACAGAAAAATATTTGTGATACAGTATATTCGGCAACAGGAACAGCATTTGCAGCATATGCACTTACAATCACTATATCTCTATCCCAGAATTCAGGTGTTGTAAACGATTTTATACTTCCTGCTGTATAGAACACGGCTTTCAGGTTAGGAGCTGAATCTAAGAAATGCTTGTCAAGTTTTGGCGCTCCCCAGCTGAGGAAGATAACTTCTGCATCATTAAGTATTTCTGTATTGGCCAATGCCTCTTCCGGTGATAAAACAGGTGCGTATATATCTACCATTGACTCTATTTCATTTATTTCTTCCGGACCAAAAACTTTGTGAAATAAATCTTTGTTAATAATGTATAAACCCTTTAGCATATCTATAAAAGCATCCTGAGTTTTGTTTATTATTTAATTTATAAAAATTCGGTAAAATATTTAGAATTACATTATTATACTTCTTATGTTCATATTTTACCTTCCTAATATGGTAAAAAAATTTGAAAAGAAGGAATATTTCCAATTTATAGATAAGTGTGTTATAGAATAAAAGGGTTATGAACATGAGGGATATACGCCTAGATGCTGATGTAATTGGTCCTTCAGAGATATATAAGGCAGATTAAGATTATAAACAAGCAAACTATCAATGGAGAATTTTATGAAATATGAAATTGATATTGGTTACTCAGAAGAAAAGATGAGAGATAATCTGAAAAGAATTCAGGCAAGAGGAGATTTTAAGTATTTTGACAGAGTGCCTGTTTCATTTTGTGTTGTGCCCAGATATTTTGCACCTGTATTCAATATGACATATGGTGACCTGTTTAAAGATGCTGAGACACAATACTACTGGCATCTGCAGTTTTTAAAATACAGAATGGAAAATATCCCTGAAGATATATGGTGCAGTAGTACAGCTATTGTTTATCCCTATTTTGATAATGTAATAGATCCAAGCGCTTTTGGTGCAGAAATTGGATGGTCTGATCATGAAACACCAAGAGCGATACCTGTAATAGAATCGGTTGATGAGATGGATAATTATTCTATGCCGGAGTTAGATTCTGGATTGTGGGGCAAGCAAATAGAGTGGTGGTATAAAATGAAAGAGCTTGCTAAGAATACAAAGATAACATTCAACGGAAAAGAAGGCAATGTAGATCTTAACCCATTATCTACTGGTGGATTAAGCCCGCACATGATTGCCGTTGATTTAATTGGTGAAGATTTCTACTGGTGGATGATAGAATATCCTGAAGCTTGTCATAGATTTCTTGACAGAATAACTAAAACCATAATAATGGCTGAAGAGAATTTTAGAAAAATTGACGACAGACCAAGAGGAGGGTATGGATTAGCAGAAGACTCGGCGCAAATAATGTCACCAAAACTATTTAGGGAATTCATAGTTCCATATACTACGGCGTTATATGATAAATTCGGCGCTGGATGTAAAAGCGGCAGAGGAATGCATATGTGCGGAAACAGCACGCATCTGCACGAGATAATCGCTGATGAAATGAAGGTTTCAAGTTTTGATGTATTTGGCTACTTGGTAACCCCTGAAACAGCTGCTAAAAATCTTGGCGGAAAAATGTATCTATGGGGAAATATCAATCCAATGCTTATGAAGGATGGAACAAAAGACCAAGTCAAATCAGCAGCACATGAAGCGCTTAGATGGATGGCGCCATGCGGTGGATTTATGTTAGGTGACGGCGCCAATGTGTGTCCTGGAACGCCATTAGAGAATTTAGCGGCTTTAACTGAAGCATCCATAGAATACGGATTGCCAGTTGTTGATTAGATTAAATAGTATAAATAAGGAGGAAATATGACTTCAAAAGAGAGAATGCTTATAGCAATGCAAAATGGTATTCCGGATCGTGTTCCAGCAGCTCCAGATTTTTCTACTATGATACCGGAACGATTAACCGGAAAACCAACATGGGAAATTGAAATGAATGCAAATCCGCCTTTGTGGAAAGCCTACATCGAAGCGGTCAAATATTTTGGTACTGATGGCTGGTTTATTTATGGCGGAATTGATATTCAAACAAATAGTAAGGTTGAATATAAAAGCAGAATAATCAATCAAACTGATGAAAGGATTACCCGCGAAACCATATTCATTACACCAGAAGGCGAAATGACTTCGGAGATGGTATTCTACAGGTCAGACTCAGCTACTGCTACCGTTAAACCTGTTAAGAATATCAAAGAAGACTTCTACAAGCTGAAATATCTATATCCTGAGATTACAGGCTATGAAACAACAACTCTTGAATTGATGCGCAAAGAATTAGGCGATTTAGGCGCTCTTGGGGTAACAGTTACATATCCGGGATTTCAAATATGGCTGGGTTACTGCAATGGAGGAATTGAAGCATTGTCATATGCATATGCAGATAACCCGGAAATAATTGAAGAATGGCGAATAATGGAGCACAATCGCAGCATTAAAATGATGGAAATTACAATAGATTCTAAACCTGATTTTATTCTGCTTGGCGGTTCGGGAAGTATAACTCTTCAATCTCCATCACTGTTTAGAGAGCTTGCTCTGCCAACTATAAAACAGATGACAAAAATGGCAAAGGATGCAGGAATCCCAACTATGTTGCACAGCTGCGGCAAAGAGCGTGACTTAGTAGAAATGGTGGCTAATGAAACTGATCTAAATTGCGTTAATCCTCTTGAAATACCACCAATGGGTGATTGCGATCTTGCAGAGATAAAACAATCTTTTGGTGATAAAATTGCGCTTATGGGCAATCTGCACACAACCGATTTGATGCTGAGAGGAACCGTAGATGATGTAGAAAAAGCAGCCATTAAGGCAATAGAAGATGCCGGCAATGGCGGAGGATTCATATTATCTACAGGTGACCAATGCGGTCGTGATACCCCGGATGAAAACATATGCAAACTTGTAGAGGTTTGTGAAAAATATGGACGCTATAATTGAGTTGTTTTCTCATTGGACGGTATGTGATAAATCTAAATATCGTCCAATGTTATATAACCTTTCTGTATAGCATATTTTGTAAGCTCAGCAATGCTGGAAATATCCAATTTTTCCATTATACGCTGCCTGTGTTTTTCAACGGTCTTAACGCTGAGCACTAGGTCTTCTGCAATCTCCTTTGCAGGCATGCCTTTAGCCAAAAATTTCATTATTTCCGTTTCTCTTTTGGATAATGGATTATGGGAAGATTTATCATCGCTATTTCCTTCATTTAAAAAGCCCTCTAACACAATATTTGCAATTTCCGGACTGAAGTATGGATGATTAGCTTTTGCTGATTTAATTGCTAAAATTAGGTCTTGGAAAGCGGAGTCTTTTAGAACATATCCAATCGCACCAGCTTTAAGCGCTTCAGAAACCATACGCTGATGTATATGCATGGAAAGTATTACAACTTTTATATCTGAGTTTTTTTCTATTATTTGCTTAGTAGCTTCAATTCCACCTAATTCAGGCATAGTTATATCCATAACTACTACATCAGGATTAAGTTTTTCTGCCAACTCAACGGCAACAAGTCCATTTTCAGCAAATCCTATCACTTCAGCTTCTTTACTCTGTTCCAGCAGACCCTTTAATCCTTCACGTATCAGTGTATGATCATCAGCCAACAAGACCTTAATTGGTTCCATTTTGTTTCTCCATTAACTGTTATTTGGTATTGTAATAAGTATATCTGTACCTATGTTGATTTTACTAGAAATCTTGAATTCTCCGCCTAATGCAATAAGTCGCTCTTGAAGGCTGAATAATCCAAAATGATTCATATCGGGAGATGATGTATTAACTATGTTGGTATTGAAACCTATACCATCATCTTTTACTCTAATTTTGATAATTGATTTATTCATTGAAATGTTAACAATTACTTCCTTTGCATTAGCATGCTTTACAATATTCATAAAAAGCTCGTGCAAAGCATGATAAACAAATGAAGACATATCTTTTGATAATGTTAAGTTATTACATTGATTATTATATTTTATCGTTAATCCGTGTTTTGTAGAAAATAAACTTATCATAGATTCTATTGCCGCTTCAATACCAAGCTCTGATAAAACCGGAGGTGATATTGCAAAGCAAAGGTTTCTAGTATCTTTAATCGCTTCAATTATTAAATCACGGATTTCATCCAAAGTCTTGCAGCCTTCTGCTACATCTGCATCTCGATAAAGTGAATCGATCTTTAATTTTATGAGAGATAAAGATTGACCAAATGTTTCGTGAAGAACTGTTGCTAACCTTTGTCTTTCATTCTGTTCAACTTTAGATAATTGAATAGCAAGCGATCGCAATTGTTTCTGATTTCTAAGGATTTTTTGTTCGATTTTCTTTCGTTCTGTAACCCTTGTCATAATCAGAACTTTGCCAATTAAATTATTATCTTTATCCATTCTTGGACTAACAATTATTATGTAATAATCTTTTTTATATTTAAATTCAATTGATTTTTCTTTTGTGCAGTCATCAGTATTATTTTTAATAAAATCATAAATGTTTACTTTTTCTTGAAGCAAATCACATATCTTGTTGCCTAATATTTCATTGTATGATTTACCAAGAAATTTAGCTAAAACACTATTGCATCGCACAACACGACCATCGATATCAACAATTGCTACTTCCTGTGCAATTGCATCAAAAGCAGAACGCCATGCATCTATTAAGGATTCAAGCTTTGCAATTTCAGAATTGTATGTTTCATTATATACAGACATGAATGAATAGTCCTTTGTAAAATTATAACATAATTAATTATACTTAAATTTACAATTTTATTAAAGTATTATTTTAAAAAACTAAAATATGTATAATAAATTAATTTAATAATTTTAAAATTTTGATTTAAATGTTAAATAAATATGTAATTTGCAGGGATTTAGCGCTGAAGGATATAATGTATAATAATAAACTATATTTTGACAGTTTATATTCATTATATTTAATTTTTTAAGAGGAAACACTATGAACAATGTCCACAGGTTACTTGAAGAAGCTATCTCTCATAATGCTTCTGATTTGCTTATTGCTGCTGGCAGCAGACCGACACTAAGAGTAGATGGCAAATTAATTATACTAAGTTATGCGCCTTTTACTAAAGAAGAGGCTGAAGAAGCCGTTTACGATATAATTGATTCTTCTATACGAGATATAGTTTTGGAATCGGGAAGCGAAGATGTTGATGTTGTATCCGGCGAGCATACGGATCAGATGATACAAATGCTTAGAAGAAAAGAAGAACTTGATTTAGTATTTACTATAAGCGGATTGGCACGAGTTAGAGCAAATCTGTTTCTACACAGACATACTTTTGGTGCAGCGCTGCGTATTATACCAATTAATATTCAATCTATAGATGAATTAAATCTTCCTGAAATATTTAAAACCTGGGCATCACAGCCTCAAGGACTTGTAATAATTTCCGGTCCAACATGCAGCGGAAAATCTACTACTGTTGCTTCAATGGTTGATCATATCAATAATACAAGAGAAGCTCATATCATCACTATTGAAGATCCAATAGAACATTTATATGAAGATAACCTAAGCATTATACATCAGCGTGAGGTAGGAGCAGATACAAAATCGTTTGCATCTGCACTTCGTGCAATGCTTCGACAGACTCCTGATGTAATTGTTATAGGCGAAATGCGTGATGTAGAAACATTAAGTGTAGCAATCTCTGCAGCGGAAGTTGGTCATTTGGTAATAGCAACGTTCCATACAACTTCAGCATCGGCAGCAATAGACCGTATTATTAATAGTTTTCCTTCCGAATCCAGACAACAAATTGCAATGCAGCTTGCAAGCTCTTTAGTTGGAGTATCATCTCAGCGCTTGATTACAAATTCTTGCGGAGTAGGAAGGCTTCCAGCGTTAGAAATAATGACAAACTCTCCTACTATACGAAAACATATTGAAGAAATGCAGATAAACTGTCTTCCAAATGATATTCGTGAAGGAAAGCATTATGGTATGCATACAATGAACCAATATCTTGAAAATCTGCATCAGAATGATGCCATTGGCTATGAAGACGCTCTATTATGTTCAAGCAACCCAACGGAATTAAAACAAATGCTAAGAAGATCATAATTAATATTATCACATATATAGAGGTGTATTATGGAAATTGTTGTTTGTGGGGTACCCTTTGGTTCAGATGGCGAGGTCAAAGCGCTTCAGCAGGTGAAAAAATTAGGATTTACATCAGTTCAGATTTATACATTCTGGAAAGAGTTTGAACCGGAAGAAGGAGTATTTGACTGGACTCACTATGATCGACAGGTTTCATTAATCAAGGAGGCAGGATTAAAATATGTTCCATTCATTTTAATTGGACCCAAGTATGCAGCGCCTCAATGGTGGCTTGATCATCCAGATCAAAAAGGACTAAGATGCTTGGAACATGATAAACTGAATCCCATAGATTCTATTTGGAATCCTGCATTGAAGCCCAGGATATCAAATGCACTTAAGGCATTTGCCGACCATTATCTTCCATGGGATGTAATTGAATCTGTTCAGCCAGGTATTTGTGGTGATTATGGTGAAGCTATCTTTCCGGTAGTTGGCAATTGGCCAGGTGATTATCATTCACATGGCGGATTTTGGTGTGGTGATGAAGATGCCAAAGAATCATTTAGAGATTGGTTAAGAAATAAATACGCAAGCATTGATGTTCTTAATTCCATTTGGCGTTCACACTATACAGATTTTGAATCTATAGTTCCAGTCAGACCGCATATGGCAGCATCACGAACTGCGCATCTTGATATGGTTGATTGGTACAGGCAATCCATGACAGAGTTCTCTGATTTCTGGATGGCTGAATGCCGTCGTTATTTCCCCAATATCCCTGCTTATCTCTGCACAGGAGGCTCGGAAGAGCCTGAACACGGATCACTGTTTGCTGCGCAGGCAAAAATCTGTGCTAACAATTCATCTGGAATTCGATTGACAAATGAAGGCAATAAGTTCTACGACAATTATTATCTTACTGCATACATGTGGTCTGCATGCCGTTACTACGGCGCATACTATGGTCTGGAGCCGGTAGGTCCAATAACAAAACGTGGAGTAAGAGAAAGAGTGTTTGGATCTATAGCATACGGAAACAGGCAGATATTTCACTATTACGGAAACGTTATAGATGCAAACAATGATCCACTGCCGGCAGCAGAAGCTTTGAAAGACTACCTTAAACTAGGCGGTGAGCG
>JAPXND010000067.1:0-14004 GCA_033808695.1 Armatimonadota bacterium | reverse complement strand
GATTACAGTTACATCATTGTTAACAGATCCCGTAAAAGCTTCAATAAGTGATCCCGCTGTTGTATCTACAAATCTAAACAAAAATACACTTGTAATGACCGGAAAAGCACTCGGTTCATCAAGAATAACGTTAAGCTCGGAAGGTCATGAAGTTTCAATCAATGTATCAGTAAAAAAATATGCGGCATATCCAAAATCAGAAAAGCAAAAATCAATTGTTACAGGCAAAATTGCTCCTTCATCTTTAGTAAATAGAGCAATAAAAGATGCTGCTCGAAGATCAGTGAATATTGAAAGCGGAGCATTAATAAAAAACATTCACATTGTTTCACCTGCCTCTGATTTGGCATCCGGTTTAACTGCTGAGAAAAAGGTAAGCATCAAAGTATGTGGCGCCTCTTATATACCTGCCACATTAGATTTAAATGTTATTATAGAGAATAAACCGATCCATCAAAAAAAATCAGAATCCATAATGTATAGCAACAACCCAGAACAGATCAAGAAATATCAAACACTATTCACTGGTCGTTTTGATACAGTAAATGAAAGCTATCGACTTCTATATCATCATCAGAATATGATGGAATCTGCCACTGGATTTGTTATAGAAATTATAAATTCATCAGATAAACCTGCCTCATTGCATGTTATAGAGGGAATATCGAAACCAATACTAGATACAGTAATAGTTGGCTATATAGCCGGTCTTGAATTCATGGATAACCATAAAAATATGATCGGTCGAGTAATTAATATAGAACCTGGAAGCCGATGGGTTCTTCTCAGTCAGTCAATCCCAGCAACTAATACTGCAAGCGGAATAATTGAATTTAGGCAAATAGCAGGCGATCCATTATTTTTAAGAGTTATTGCTAAACCGGAACAGTTGCGCATTGCTGAAGACACTCCCGGTATAGCATTACCTACTCAGGGTTTAACCGCAGATAGTTTTCAGCTTTCTGACCATGTTTATCCTCAGCCGGAAAAAACCATTGAGGCTGAGTATGTAGCAAATAAGCCTTGGGTATTTTTGAGAATAGGAAAGAATGCCATCAAACATGCTGAACAAGAAGATAAAGTATTGTATGGCAACTATGGTGTAACATATAACATCAACGCTAAATTGATTAATCCTACTGACAAAAACCATAAAGTAGAAATTGTATATGAAGCTACTGCTGGTCCGCTGAGCGGTATTTTTTATCTGGATGGTCAATTGAATAAAATAAGAATGCTTAGACCACCAAAAGATGCAACTATAGCTACCATAACTATACCTGCTGGACAGACAAAGAATATCCAGATAAAAACAATGCCGTTGTCAGGTTCTGCTTATCCATCAACGCTTGTCATACGCCCTGCCGGAACACTAAGCTCTGTCGCCAATAAATGATATAAAGGTGATATATGAATCGACGGATATTGTGGTGTGATGCAGAGGCTAATTTTACTCAATTAAAAGATATAGCATCAATAGCTAATCTAATCAACAAGGCAAAAGCAGCAAAAATTGACACCCTTGTAATAGATATAAAACCCTTAAGCGGTGAGGTGCTGTATAATAGCTCCATTGCCCCAAGATTTAAAGGCTCTGACACAGCATCGTATCCATATTCATTTGACCTGCTGCAAACAGCCATTACAGAGGGACATAAAGCTGGTATAGAAATTCATGCTGGAATCAATGTCTTCAGTGAAGGGCATCGGCAATGGAATAGGGGACCTGCCTTTGAGCATCCGGATTGGCAGGCAACATTGTTGGAGCCAATCAGATCTGCGATCATTGATTCAAACTCGCATATTAAAATTGAATTGTTTGATCCTTGGACAGATGAAATAGATCAGCCAATTATTTATACCAAAAAATCAGGCAAGAGCTTAAATTTAAATAAAAACAGAAAATATATAACCATTATTGAAGATAGTGTAACGGACTTTGCAAATTATAATAATAATTCTACAATACAAATCCCAGATAATGGTTGTATTTTATCAATTCCTGAGCGCTATTCATTACCCATTAAGATCAATTCAGTTATAGAATGGAAAATTGAGCATATCCTTCGAAAACATGCCGACTCTCTGATTCCATCGTGGGGATTGTTCGTAAACCCAATTGGTCCGGCAGCTGCCTATGAATTATCGGTAATAGATGAAATAGTATCAAAATACAACATTGATGGCATAACTCTTGATAGACTGCGATATCCCAATATTTACGCAGATTTTAGTAATATATCTTTAAGATCATTCAGCGATTGGATAGGACATAAAGATGCAATCACCCCTTGCGATATACTGTCATATGATGCAAAACCATGGAACAGCTTAAATAGGGGGCCATTTTTTAAACAATGGCTCGAATGGCGAGCATGGCAGATAAATAATTTTGCAACTGCCACAGTTGAGATGATTCGTTCACATGCCAAAAATATCAAAATTGGCGTCTATGTCGGCTCCTGGTATGAATCCTATTTTGATGTAGGAGTTAACTGGGGGAGTCAAGATAACGTATTAACCTACGAATGGATGACTTCAGATTATCATAAAACTGGTTATGCATCATTATTTGATTATATCTGTACAGGCTGTTATTATCCTAATGTATCTAAAGAAGATGCAAAAGTAAGAAATATGCCCTTAGGCGCCACTGTAGAAGCGGCATGCGAGCTCTCTAAGCAGGCAATTCTTGATTCAAGCAAAATATATGGCAGTTTGTATCTCAAGGAATATAAAGACAGCCCTAATAACTTTGTAAGAGCAGCCGCAATGGCTGAAAAGCTTACCAACGGTGTTATGATGTTTGATCTGGTTTATCTTGATAAGTATAACTGGTGGTATTTATTAAATAGCGAGTAACTAATCAATGAAATCTTTGCTCAAAATAAACTCTTTAATATTTATTCTCTTTGCTGCTTTAGTATCGTCATTGAGTGCACAAACAGATTCTAATGAGCTTTATAGAATTAGGATTCAAAATTGCACAGATGGATTCATACAGGCAAGCAGCGACGGAGGAAAAACATATACAAAAATCGGTATTGTAACTAATCCTGCCGAAAAAACTGCAGAAGGATTTTTAGCATCAAAGTATGTTGAGCCAGGGAAAATAGCTGCTACTGCCGTTCATGGATTACGGATAAAGACCGAGGGTAATTTTACCGATGTTCGTCAAAAGCATAAGATTTTCAGCATTGTTCCAAAGGAATTCTCTGTTACACCTAAAGGGTTTGGCGGGCATATTGCCGGAACATCAGGAATTTACACCGACATTCCAGCCGGCTATGCAATTTTCAGAAACCTTGCTCCATTCGCAGGTGACAGCATATATTTAGAGCAAAATGGTCAAATGCACCATATGCCGATAGGATATACTCCAAATCAAGGTGATATATTAGTTATAGTTGTCAATCACAGGCTTCTGCCAAAGGAAATCATTTTCCAAAACGAAAAGAATGGCAGTGTGAAGGCGATATATGACGATAGAGAAGAGATTATAGGAAAAGTATCCAGCCCGGTAAAAGGAATTGGACGGTTTGATGCAACCGGCTACACCGGATTAGGCGCTGTAAACACAAATCATCCCGGCGTTATCACCATCTCCACCACACCTCTTAACGGAGGCGAAATGGGACAACAAAAGAAAGAAACACGCGGTGGATTTCAAATAATTCCAGATAGCAATGCCAAAACACTTGACATTACCAAACAGCTGCTGGTTGTTGAATCGGCAGATAAGGATTCTCCGATAATTGAAGGAAAGCCTCCTTTGTTTATGGGATGTATAGGATTAACTTTCGATAAAGATGACCCAACAATGAGGTATTATATGGACATAAGGTCTGAATCATCTGATTGGGTATCGCTTCCATCTGCAGCGGGAAAGAATGATAATCTCATATCAAATATTACCATCAATGAGCAGCCTGTTAAATACATGCGATTAAGATTTCCATCATATACAAAAAGCTGGATTGAAAAACAGATAAGAATATCAGCAGAAGAATATTCAATTCGAGCGAAGAATAGAGCCATCGAAAATAATTCAATAATCGTTTCCGGCAATTCTTTTGTAGTAGGAATGGACAGCAGAAGCTCTAACTTAAATGATTATGTTAAGCTTTATATAGATGGCGAGTTCAGGGGAATAAGCAATAGTCCGCCATATGAATTCACAGTTAACTTATCTAAATATGAAAAAGGTGAGCATAAGGCGGAATTGGTTTTAGTTGACAAGAGTGGTATAACTCTTAAAAAGAATAATGTATATTTCTATATTCAATAACGTGATTGTGGCGCTTTCTTTCGCTATAACTAACCGTTTATGTTTTTATAAAGCATTATCGTTGCTTTTATGCGTCATCCCCTTTTTAAAATAACTGCTCGGAGGAGCACCGGTCTCCCGCTTAATAAAATATGAAAAATAGTTTTGCGATGAAAAGTTCATCTGTGAAATTATTTCGGTTATCGAATATCCGCTGCGCAGCAGTTTTATACAATGTTCACAGCGCAGATAGTTATAGTATTTTATTATACCGCCGCCCGTGAATTTTCGGAACATCGCCTTTAGTGTACTGGGACTTTCCGATATATCGCGGCAAATTGTTTCGAGTGTCAGATTGTTTGAAATGTTGTTTTTAAGATATGCAACAATTTCGGCAAATTGAACTGCTTTTTTATGTTCGGAGACCGAACAGCGCGCTTCGCTGCCCCTCCTAATCAGAGAAAGACAAAGCAGCTCTATGTAGTTTTTAATAATTTGGCAACCAGCATCCCCGGGCGATGCTTTGCATTGAATCCGTTCAAACTCATTTATATCATATCCGGTGAAAACACTGGGAATCTCTTTTATTAAGTTCTCAATGATATTTCTTTCTCCATTATCCAGTCTGACCTTTCCGCATGGCATCGTAAAATCAAGACCTTCACCGTTAAAGCTGAAGATGAAAACCTTGAAGTTTCTATCGTTTGCTGCCCAAATACTGTGAAACATTTCGGGGCGTTGTATTGTCATATCGCCGGCAACACAATCGAAGACACTGTCATCTGAGGTGACGCCTGCCTCACCCTCCATGAAGTATACAATTTCCCAGAAGTTATGCTTTTCACCATAGAAGCGATAATTAGGCGAAAATTCCAGAACATAGATTGTATACAGTGTGTTGACTGAAAGGTTTCCAAACAATCTTATAGGGTGATAAGCCATGGTTTCATCCTTCAAATAGTGACCGAATTCGAATAATATATATCCGTTTTAGTATAGACAAAGGGCAGAGAAACATTTATATTTATTATAATATTGGATGATTATGTTGTAAAGCATATCTCCCTATATATTGAAAAAGTAATATTAGAATAGTATTAATGGAGGGAATTATTATGAAAAAAGTCAGAATGGCAATTATGGGCTGCGGTCCGCGCGGATCAATGCTGTCAGAGATTTACGCCCATCATCCACAGCTCGAGCTCGTGGCTTTTTGTGATTCAGCACTCGATCTAGCCAAAAATACAGCTGCAGATATCAACTCTAAATTCGGATTGAATGCCTCAGCTTTTTTATCATATGAAGAGATGCTGAAAGGCGCTGCATTTGATGTTTTGTTCATCGCTTCCGATCCGGACGTTCAAGTTGAGTATGCATGCGATGCAATGAAGCGCGGAATTCATGTTATGACCGATGTTCCCGCTGCGTATACGATAGAGCAGTGCTATAATCTGGTCAACACCGTCAGAGCAACAGGCGCAAAATATCAGCTTGCTGAACAGACACGATATTGGCATTTTATCCGTTTGTGGCGTGAGATGGCACAGCGCGGCGAGTTTGGTAAAATCATATATGCTGAGGGTGAATATCTGCATTACGAGCCTTGTTGGGATTTTTTCCGTAACAAGAAAACCGGTCACCGCATCCGGACCAACGACCCATCGTATCACAACAATCCTGATTTTGAGAAATCCTGGCGATACAGATATTTCGCGCATCCGATTTATTATCTTCCGCATGAACTCAGCCCGCTGCTTTCTATCACATGTGGACGGATAAGCAAGGTAAGCTGCATCGGAACCCGAAATGAAAGCTATTCGACTAAAGGCTTTAATATCCGAGATATCGAAGCGGCTCTGATGTATAACACTAACGACATTGTCTTCTCACTGCGTGTTGGTTTTACTTCACCGTATGGCAATAAGAGCGGAACGAGTGCGCACTGGTATCAGGTTAAGGGGACAACCCGCAGTGTGGAATGGTGCCGCTCAACAATTGATAAGCCAAAGATGTATACACCCGAAACCAACTGGACAGAGCACGATTGGACGCTTGAGGACCCCAATGCAAATGAGTTTATTCGTTCAACTCCCCATGGTGGTGCGGATTACTATCCTATTGATACATTCATAGAAGCTATTTTACTTGACAAGACTCCTCCTATGGACGTTTATCTTGCAGTCGAATCAGCGGCTCCGGCTATTCTTGCTGCTGAATCGTCTGAACGCGGTGGGGTTTTGCTTGAAGTTCCGGATTTCAGAGTGTGATGCATGGTTTTATTCCTGTTCACTCTGGCAATTATATCATCCGGATTATCTGCTCCTATTTACAAGCAACTTTCAATACGCAGCGCAAATAAATGCGAGACTGCACTTATGCCGATATTATGGTTTGCTCCTCTTTCTGCGGTGTTTTGCATAGCTGCTTTGATCGGTGATGGTTTTAACGCAGAAGAATTGTTCCCGGCGATGCTTTCGGGATTGGGATCCGCAATAGCGGTTTATATGTTGATAGAATCATTTAAGAATAAGTCGTATACACTTGCGGTTATACTGATAAACCTTAACTTCTATATACCGATAGTGCTTTCGCTGATTTTTCTGGGTGAGAAGGCAACGCTGCTACAGTTGTTTGGCATTCTTGCCCTTACCGCGGCGATTGTTATAATCAACACTGGTAAGGGAACAAAGAATAACGAGAAAACAAATATATGGTCGCTGGCAAAGCCGTTGATGGCATGTATTGCTAACGGAATTGTTAACTTCGGTATAAAACTGCGGCAGTATTATCTACCCGGTACAGACGGATATGGGTTTTTCTCGTTATGCTACCTATTCGGTATAACTTTTTGCGTTGTCATTTTTTTGTATAACTATACTTATAATTGCCATAACACATTAAACATAGATGCACAGAGAAACCAAATAAATAAAGTGATTATCCCCTCAGTTATTTTGGTGTTTATCACGGGAGTATGTTATCTTTCAATCAGTATGCTTTCCGAGTATGTAAATGCTGCGACAGAATTTACAGTCATAACTACATTGTCCATACTATTAAGTCTGATTGTCGGATGGATTAAGTATAAAGAAAAGCTTGATGTTAAAAACATGTTGACCATTCTGTGTTTCTTATGCGCAGTTGCGGTACATTTTATTTCACATTAAATTTCGAGGAGGAAGTCAGCCAAATTAAAATCGAGCATTCACAGAATAGTGGCATTTATTACATTAATAGCAATTGCTACTATGTTGTCAGAACCGTATATACAAGATACAGACTGCAACAATTTCTTCATTGAAAGTGAAACAGGTGATGCCATAAACAGCGTGATGTTCAAACGATTTTCACTGTTTACAAGCGAACAGGAAAACCAATTGGTTGCAAATTAAATGGCTGTATATTATCTATATGATGATTCGCTCAGGCAAAAACTAAATGAGGAAGGCAAAAATTTCTGGTTTTTATACATAACTGAGATTTGCAGTCGACTGGGTGTTTCTGCCCTGCCTCTGCATAACAGCGAGCTTGATGATGTCAAATTTGAACCAACCGATACACTTATTGTGGGAGCCTGCACATTATCCGCTACTGAAGCTAAAGGGCTGAATTCCGCGGCTGAGAGAGGCTGCACGCTGGTAGCATTTGCTGCATGTGGGTGTGATGAACTGTTTGGAATAAATAACTGCGGGGAAATTCCGCAGACCGTCTGTGATTTTGAGCTAAATGGCTATTTCAACCTTAATGATACTTTTGTTGACAATCTACTGCCTGTTGGGAACGGTGATTCACCACTGCCGGTATTCTCTGATATAATACGTCTTAAAACAGGCAATGCTGAAATAGCGGGATTAATATATCTCCCCAACGGTGAATGTGTTCCAGGTTTAACGATATACAAAACTCAATATACAACTTCCTATTATTTCGCCTTCGACCTGCCTAAAACACTTTGGACTTCAGCAGCGGGAAAACCTGTTAATAGCGGATCTGCGCACTTTCCTGTCGGTCGAATTCCCGATTCGCGTATTACACCTATAGAATATGACACATCCATTGCATTCGGCGATTATTATGTATATATTCTGCAGTCTATTTTAGCAAACAAGGGTGAACCGATGATACATCGGCTTCCTCCCGACGGAGATAAGATACCCGACTATCTCATATATATAGGCGGAGATGACGACGCGGCATCGGATGAATTGGATCTTACAGCATCTCTTATAATGTATGAAAAAAACCTGCCGTATCACATTAACCTAATGCAGGATGCTGACGGTGAGTTTGTAATCAACGGCAATCAGTATAGGCTAATAAAAAGCCGCGGTCATGAGCTGGCGCTGCACTACAATTTTGTCGGTAGAGATTTTACACAGGCTGCCTTTAAAGAGCAAATCAAGAAATATGTCGAATCGTTCGGTGATATTCCGGTTTGCAATGTGGGGCACTGTCTAATACATATGGGATGGGCAGAACGCTGCAGATATCAGGAGGCTCTTGGTGTTCTTGGTGACAATGGAAAGCTGGGCGAAATAGATCCTGACAACATCAACGCATTCAATCTGCACGGCTTTGGATTCGGTACAGCGTTTCCGTTCTTCGCACGTGATGATTACAAGCACGGCAACAGACTGATGAAGTTTTTAGAACTGCCTATAAGCTATTATGAGCCGCGATTGCCCAAGAATGACACATCAGCTGCTGAAAAGCTGCATCAATGCGCTGACCATAGTGCATTTTTCGGGCGAACACTAAATCTGTTCATTCACCCGCATTATATATCCGGCATGCATGATGATGTACCTTCAGATATGCCGATACCAGCAATTCTTGCTGTTGAAGAAATTTTATCATACAGCAGCGGAAAGGGATACAATGTAATTCTGTGGGGACCGGATAAATTGTGTAAATGGTGGCATGATCGAGCTCTTTCGACAGTTGCTCCAATCTCATCTGATGAGAAGCAGAAACTGTATCGTGTTGAAAACTGCTGCAAAGATGGTATAGTGATAAAGCTGCCTTACAGTGCGAAGGTTAAGGAAGTTACTGTAAACGGTGTGAGTGCAGAACCTGTCAATAAAACAATTGATGGACACAAGTGGCTGCTGATAGCTATTGACAGTATTGGAACACATGAGGTCGCAGTTTATAGTTAAGTATAGGAGCCTCTTTAAACGGCTCCTTTTTTGTTCTTTGTGCTAATATACAACAAATCGCAAAAATACCTTGCGCAATCATTGACTTTATACTATACTGATTCGTATACTCAATAATAAATATTAAATGAGAAATCAATGGCAGATATTGTTAGTTCAATTGCATCACTAATATATTTTATAATAACAATAATCATTTTACTAAGAATTGTAGAATCTTTTCTTTACAGCTACTCTTCAACTATAAGCATCACTGCATATATTATTTTGCTCATAATAATAAATACAATCCAAAAATCTATTTCTTCAGCGTATTTAGGTTTGCTAATCGCAATTATCATATTTGTCATTATTCTATATGAAGGCAAACTAAGAGAATGGCAAAGTGAAAGCCAACAAAAAGTTTACGCAGATGATAATATTTACCGCTATAAAGCAATTATTGCTGCTGACCCAGGCAATATTGCAGCAAGATCTGCGCTTGTAGATTCACTGGCATCTATAAGAAAATATGATGAAGCAATTACAGAACAACAGCATATACTTGATATTGTTAAAGATAACAGTATTGAAAAAAGAAAGTTAACAAAATTGCTTGAAGACCGCGAAGAGGATATAAATGGAATAATTGTATGTCCAAGCTGCGGATACAGAAACTATAGGAATCTGAAAGAATGCAGGAAATGTTATGAGAAATTGCGGATAATTGAGTATATCAAGGTGCGAATTGTTAAAGGTGGAATAAAACGTATTCTTATATCAATATCTGTTCTAATTGGTGTTATACTGCTTGCATTGCTTACCTCAATGGGATTAACATATATCCTGCTGGCAATAATAGTTGTTTCATTCTTCTTATTTTTGGTAATGTATAGTAAACTCTAATTAATTATAGGAGAAAGTTGATTATGTTAGAATCATTAAAAAAGCTAATGCTCAGTGGACTTGGCGCTGCATTGATATCAAAAGAAAAAGCTCAGGCATTGATAGATGAAATGGTTGCAAAGGGTGAAGTTACATTAGAAGAAGGGAAAAAGCTGCTCAACGATATCACAGATAAGGTAGATGAGCATAAAGAAATAGCAGAATCAAAAATTGACGCCCAAATACAAAAATCTTTGGATAAGTTAGGCGTTCCAAACAAAGAACGATTCGAGATGCTTGAAAATCGTGTAAAGGCACTTGAAGATAAGATATTCAAAAATACAGAGTCAGAAGTTGAAACTGATAAGGATTGTTCTATATAAGAACATCCTTTAATAAACGGGGGTGGATGGGGCCTGGTGGCTCTCCTGGTCTTCAAAACCTGTGTATGGTCTGAGTAAGGTCATGGGTGAGTTCGATTCTCACACACTCCCGCCATATTTCTGCATTCACGCCGGAAGTCTATACAGACTCCCGGCTTTTTGTTTTAGAAATATACCCGCTTGCCTTCATCATATGACTCATAACATGCTAAGGTCATCTTCAATACACTCAATCCTTCTTCAACCGTAGCAATTGGAGGACGTTTACCATGCAGGAATTCTGCTAGTGGTCGTGATAATCCCATTATTCTCTCGCCATGCTGTTTAATTTCCGGCATATCACTTACTATCCACTTATTTTCTGAATTAAGATACCACTTTAGCTGCACTCCGCCAGCAGGACGATCGATATTACAGCTTGTAATATCACCATAGTTGCCAATAATAGAACCTTTTTCACATATTATTTCTGTTACATTCTCTCCAGCAACCGATGTAAATGTGCAGGAAATCTCGCCAAAAGCGCCGTCAGCAAATCTGAAAACAGCTATTCCATTGTCATTTGGAATTGCTGGATTCAAAAGAGAGCCAAGCTCTGCAAAAACAGAAACAGGCATTCCCAGCATCCAATATATAAAATCAATTGCATGTGAAGCATCATCGGCGAAGATATCTCTATTCAGACTTGGATTAACATGCCATGTTTTTTCGAAATCACCCATCTGTTGAGTTGGCAGGCAATGACGTCTCCTAACCATATACACCCGTCCAAAAGCCCCGCTTTTCATCAATTCACGTGCCTGTATATTGTGAGGGTCAACACGCATCTGCCATGCCATTGTAAATGGTACATTGGCTTCTTTTACTGCATTTACTATTCTTTCACCTTGTTCAAGCGTTAACGCCATAGGTTTCTGTAAGACAATTGCCTTATTCGCAGCAGCAGCTTTCACAGTCAAATCTGCATGCATCGATGTTTCAGATGCTATTACTACAGCCTGAATATCATCCTGTGCCAACAACTCATCAGCAGATTCATAATGTTTAGCATTATATGCACTACACCTTGTTTTAGCACGCTCTGAATCATGGTCCCATCCAGCAGCTACATTTATTCCCATATCTGGATTTTGTATCCATTGGCTGCAATATGAATCCACATGACCATGAGCAAACCCTAAAACTCCAACATTAATCTTTTCCATAAAATCACCATCAAATTTATTTTCTACTTGTTTTATTAATTATATATAATCTGCATGTATACCTTCATAATTCACTAAATTATAACATCAGCTCAAATTGAATGTATAATAGCAAATTTGATATAATCGTAACAGATATTTGTTAAAACATGAATGGATATTATTAATGAAACTATATACAATCTGCAAAAGTAAAATTCATAGAGCAACCGTTACTGATGCAAATTTAGATTATATCGGAAGTATTACAATAGACAAAAACCTTATGGATCTTGCCGGTATGCTTGATGGTGAACTTGTGCATGTTTGGAATGTTACAAACGGAAATAGATTTGAAACCTACACAATTCCCGGTGAAAGAGGATCTGGAACTATTTGCATAAATGGTGCAGCGGCTCATCTATGTCAATGCGGAGATATAGTTATTATTACTTCATTTGTTTTAACAGATGAGGAGATAACCCCTAAAATGGTCTTTGTTGACAGCAACAACAAATTTGTGAAAAATATATAGACTATTTCCGCAGGTAAGCTATAAGAAAAATTATTAGTACAGAAGCTATTGCGCATGTAAGTGATTTATACTCATGATTCTTTTTTACCATTTCCCACGAAAATTTTGAATCTTGATCGCTCTTATAGGGTGTTAATCTTGGTAAAAATGCTTTCACATTCTTTGAATACTCTGCAAATTCATCGCCAAATTTATCCTGTAGAAATATTTCTTCTGACCTTATAGCTGCACCATAAAACAATGCAAATCCAAAAATAAATATAACTGTCAGCCACCAATTTTGTATAAGAATAAAAGCTCCAAGCGCTGCTACAAAAGTTCCAAAATACAGCGGGTTTCTAACATAAGAGTATGGCCCAACAATAGCCAAAACATCATTCTTTTTTACATATCCAGCAGCCCATATACGAATGGCAGCGCCAATTGCGATTATGATTAATGCAGGATAAAATAAATGCTTTGGCGCAAACACAATCGCCAATGCAGCCATAATATATGAGAACAACAAACGATGTTCAGCTAATTTTAGAAACATATTCATCCTATCATATTTGGTATTTGATATTATATATCTGTTTTAGCAATAAGTCCATTTTGTGATTCTGTTTGACACGAATGCGATGGAACATTAGAATGGAGTAAATTATTATAAGTATATAAAATTTACTGGTGCCGAAGGTCGGGATCGAACCGACATGAGGTCGCCCTCACCGGTTTTTGAGACCGGCGCGTCTGCCTGTTCCGCCACTTCGGCACAGTCAGAATTATAGCTATATTACAAAGATTTGTCAATATTATAAAATTGAGTTAATCCCAAAAGAGGCAAAACAGAATGAGAGATAAAGTTGTATTGATAGATGGAAACAGTCTTTTATATAGAGCTTTTTTTGCAATGCCTCACTTTTCCACATTGCAAAACCAGCCGACAAATGCTGTGTATGGATTTACCATGATGTTGCTTAGGGTTATGGATGACATCAAGCCGGATATTATTGTTGTTACATTTGATGCACATGCAAAAACATTTCGTCATGATGCTTATAATGAATACAAAGCGCACAGGAAACCGATGCCGGATGATCTTATTTCACAAGGACCGCTTGTAAGGGAGATGGTAAGGGCATTCAATATCCCCATATACGAAATTGAAGGATTTGAAGCTGATGATGTTGTTGGTACACTTGCTAAAAAAGCTGAAAATGAAAATTTTGATGTAATAATTGTAACGGGCGATCTTGATGAGCTGCAGCTTGTAACTGACTCCATAAAGGTTTTAACGACAATTAAAGGCGTAACAGATACCGTATTATATGATAAAGACGCTGTTTTCAATCGATATAAACTTACTCCGGAACAACTGCCGGATTTCAAAGGATTAAAAGGTGATCCATCCGACAATATCCCCGGTGTAGCAGGAATAGGGGATAAGACTGCACAGAAGTTGATTAGTGAGTTTAATTCATTAGAGAACCTTTATGAAAATATGGATAACATCAAAGGAAAACGCATCAAAAATCTCCTAATAGATTCAAAAGATATCGCAATGTTGTCAAAAAATCTAGCTACCATTGTTATCGATGTACCTCTTGAAATCAATTTCAATGAATGCAAA
>JAPXND010000066.1:0-14060 GCA_033808695.1 Armatimonadota bacterium | reverse complement strand
ATTGCTTTGTGGGCTATGCATATGAAACGTCAAGGCAAGCTACCTAAAGATTCAGTAGTTTCTACTGTAATGAGCAATATAGGATTAGAGATTGCACTCCGTGATCAGGGAATCAAACTTTTAAGAACTCAAGTTGGGGATAGATATGTATCAGAGGAAATGAGAAGCTCTGGCGCTGCTATTGGCGGTGAAAAATCAGGTCACCTTATCTTCTCCGAGTATTCAGTAACCGGAGATGGATTATTAACTTCACTACAAGTTTTAAAAACAATGATTGAGGAGAATAAACCGCTTTCTGTCCTAGCAGATCAAATGAAAGAATATCCTCAACTGCTTATTAATATTCCAGTAAAGAACAAAGATAACTGGGAAAGCATTACTTCTATATCAAATGCTGTAAAAGAAGGTGAAGAGAGACTTGCCGGAAAAGGTCGTGTATTTGTAAGAGCATCTGGTACAGAACAATTGATAAGAGTTATGGCAGAAGGTCCGGATCTTACTGAAATTGAAGAGATTACTTCATATATAAGTAATATAGTTAAGGATGAACTGGCATAGATCTATAAGCAATTAATCCTTTTATGCACCAAAAAAGCCTCATGATTTAAAATCATGAGGCTCTATTTATTTTGGAGGTAAGTGTTTTTTATCTATACTACGGAGTTACACCTATTCCACTGCCTGCTACTGGCTTTTCTGGAACAATAGAAGGAGTCAGGAATATAAGAAGCTCTCTGTCATTCGCAACTTTGCTTCTTGTAGTAAATATTTGACCAATAATTGGTAAATCTTTAAGCAATGGTATACCAGTAATATTCATGGTTTCATTCTTTCTTATAATTCCACCAATTACAATAGTCTCGCCATTTTGCACTCTTCGTGTGGTAGTTAATGCCTGCTCACTAACAATTGGTACAGATCCGCTTGGAGTATCTACACTTCCAGGAGAATCAGATATTGTTGGTTCAAGGTATACAGTTATTGAATTATCTGCATTGTTAATTCTTGGGAGCACAAATAACTCAGTTGTTACTGATACGAAATCCACATTTGTTTCTGTGGTAGGATTACCATTACTGTCTCTAAAGGTAGTTGAAGTAAAATATGGAATGTCTGTACCTATAGAGATGGATGCAGGAACGTTATTCAATGTAGATATCAATGGAGCATTTATAAGCTTTGCTTTACTGTTTGATATTTGTGTCATTAGATTAGCTATAACATTTCCATTTGCATAACCAACCGATATATTATTGGGCACAGAGAAGTTTGTAATCATAGAGCCGCCTAAACGCTCAACTTGCCAGTTTATACCCAAAGAACTTGCAGCGGTTGTATCAATTTCTACAAATTCCGCTTTAATCATTAACTGTCTTGGGGCAATATCAAGCTGTGCAATGATTGATTTCAATTCATCAATTGCATCGGGCTCACCGCGAACTATAACAGTATTATCAAGTTCATATGGCATAACAAATTCAATGCCTTCAGGTACAAGACTTTGACCTAATCCGCCTGTGCCAAAATTACCTGCACCACCGCCAATATTACCAACTCCGCCACCCATAGTTCCAGTAGCGCCAAATGTTCCGCCGCCAGTGGTAGTACCTGTCATTCCAGAAGTTCTGCCGCCAATTCCACCCATTTGGAGCTCTTCATCGCTAGGTGATATACTTCTTTTTGAACTGTCAATATCTCTATCTGACATAACCGGAGACGCTTCTGATGAAACATTTATCTGACCAAATAAACCATCTCTATTTGGTGATGATACAGCTGGTTTGAATTTTTTAGCTTTTTGTATTTTTGCTGCATCTTTTATATTGTATAAACCCAATATCCACATCATTTCAGATGGAGCAGTATTAATCAGCTCTATCTTTTCAGTTTTTGTTGATCTGGCAGCTGTATATATACTATTCTGCTTGATCAGCATATCACTTTCATTGATATTTGCAGCAACCGGCACTGATACTGGATTCTCATTTTTTATAATAGGTTCAGAAGTTAGAATATATATTCCATCCTCATCCTTAGTTAAGCCACAGCCTGCTGCGAGTGCAACATTTTTTAATGCTGTTTCAAATGGCTTATCAGCTATTGATAAAGAAATAACTTTATCCATTTTATCCTGATCAGCTATTAGTATATCTTTGTTAGACTCACGAATTAAAAGTTGAATTACATTTTTCAGTGTTGCATCGAATACTTTTATTGATACTTTATCATTAGATTGATCATCAACAACTGTTTGAGCTATAGAACCTGATGCAAACATCAGTGTTAGCATTGTAATAGCCAATACTAAAATAAAGGCATCAATTTTAAACTTTGACTTCCTCAACCAGTCCATTAACTTACCTCCCGGACATAAACTAAAATGTTAAATAGATTTATATTTTTTTCTTTTATCTGGGCATTTGCATTCCGCCGCCGAGACCACCGCTGCCACCGAATCCGCTGCTTCTACCACTGCCGCCAAACCCGCTGCTGCCGAATCCGCTGCTTCTGCCACTGCCGCCAAATCCGCTGCTGCCAAAACCACTGCCTGATCTATTGCTGCCACTTCCAAAGTTGCTGCCGCTGCCGCCAAATCCGCTGCTGCCACTACCAAAACCACTGCCTCCAGTGCCGTAGCCGCCACCACCGCCTGACATATTGCTTGCACGACTTGTTATAGGTTGAACTCCAAATATATTTCCAATATCCCATACATCAACCCAGCCAAGCGGTATTTTTTCTAGAACTTTTGGCTTATCAATATCTATAACTTCAATATTAGTAGCTGTATCAAGTGTGCTTATCTCTCTTATCGGTCCAATGATGTAAATGCCTTTTTCTCTACGAACAGACATGCCGGCTGATCGTAAAATTGCTGACAATGCATCATTAAATGGTACATCTACCAAATTTAATGTAACAAGCCCAGTTACGCCTTGCTCAAACTGATAGCTTAGACCACTGCCCATAAATAATTGATCAATTGCATTTCTTACAGGAACATCTCTAAAATTTATACTTACTGTTTTGTCTGTTGCAGCTGTAGTTTGTGCATTTACAGGATATGTACAGCATATGAATGCAGTTACAATAATCAAACTCGCTGCTAAAGCTATTAATTTTTTCATTTTAAACTCCTTACGTAAAATTGTAACGTTTTACAAACTATCTTATCAATCCAGGCATTGCAGCATTTGGCATCATTCCTGGCATTACTCCGGGTACCATTGGTGATATTCCTCCACCAGGCATTGTTGGAGTTATCATTCCAGGAGTGCTCGTTGAAGTACCTGTACTTGCACTTGGTGAACCAGCCAGTCCAACTTTTATTGTCATTGGCTTATCTGTATCTAATGTTTTTAGAACTATTGAGTCTGACTGTATTTTTTCTACTACTACCTTTGAATTGCCTTTATTGACAACTGAGCCTGGTCTTACAACATCATACTGACCGTTTGTTTCTAATATTGCACTTACCTGCCCGTTCCACATTACACCAGCAACTCTTCTTGTAGGTTGAGGCGGAAGCACTTCTTCCTTTGCTGTTTCTGCCAAAGATGGAGCTGATGGAAATAATCTTGCACGAGGTGCAGCTGGTATTTGTGCAATAATTCTATCCGTTTTTGTTGGAATCGGTGTAGGATCTAAAGGCACAAATGGATCTTTTCTATATGGCAGCATTGGTGGAAGGTCTTCTCCCGGAGGAGCTTCTGCTACTGCTGTTTGTGCACCCATTCCAGTCATTCCCGGCATTCCAGGCATCATCCCTGGCATCATTCCAGGCGCTGTTTGTGATGCTGTAGTTGTAGCAGTTGTAGTTTTAGTTGCATCAGCTGCGGTATCAGTAGATTTCTTTTTACCAGACATAAACATGAATACAAAAAAGACAATCAAAATTACTGCTACTCCAGCAATTATTATTGGTAGATTTTTTTTATCATTTAGCCAAGAGATAATAGCATCCATATATAATATACCATTCCTCAGATTTTATTCCCTTTATATAGGGATATTATTTTACTTTACCGGTGGCATGCCGCCAAGAGGCATAACTGCTCCGCCAGGCATTCCGCCCATCATTCCAGGCATACCGGGCATTCCACCCATCATTCCTCCTCCGGAACCACTTGCCATAGGAATATCTGGTCCTACCCCGCCGCGAGGAAATTGAATGACTGTTACACTATAGCTGCCCGTTAGATTTGGACTTTGTCCGCTGATTGATAGTCCATCAAGCTGAACAAGTCGCCCAAAGTCTTGCCATATTTTAATATGATCTAAGATTTCTCTAAATGTACCAGTTACAGTAACTGATCCAACTGGCAGCCTAATAAGGTATGTTTCAAGCTGATTTGGATTAACACCTGCTGCCTGAACAGAGAAACTAGCTGTGTTTTTAATTTTAGCTTTTTTCATAAAGCTATTCAACATCGGTCCAAGAACTTCGCCCTGCTCTTTCCACTGAGCTATCATACCTTCAGTACGATCTTCAAATGAAACAGGAGCCATTTTTCTTTGTTCTACTCTGCTATACCTTGCCTTAGTCATATTAAAATTGGTAATTGCTTCTGCAAGAGACCTTTGTGCAGCAGGTAATGTATCAACTACACTTTGCGCTGCGGTTTCTCTCGCTTTTAAAGCTGCAATTCTATCATTGTATTTCGTAATTACTAAGAAATACAGCAGTGAGATAATTGCGATGCAAACTACTGCACCTATGATTATAACATGAATTGGTTTTAACTTGGATACGCTCATTCCTGAAATATCCTTTATCTTATATTATTTATGTTTTTTATATTTGCGCCAAATAAAAATTATTCATCATCCGACACTGTATCTTTAGAACTTGATTTTGCTGATTTTTCTGTATCAGCAGTACCGCCGGCAGGTGTTGTTGTCATTGCACCGGGTGTTCCAGGAGCTGTTCCTGGCATCATTGGCATACCTGGCATCATCATTGCTCCGCCTGCGCCTGCTGCAGATCCGCCTTGAGTAGGAGGCATTGGCGCTTGTATAGCCTTTCTCAATCCACAAGTTACAGTGAAATCAAATCCTGCTGTTTCTAATGATGCGGTTGATGATGATCCGCCGCCCATCATTCCACCAGCCATTGGGGACATTCCTGGCATACCACCGGTCATAGGAGCCATTCCGGGCATTCCCCCAGTTACAGGCGGCATTCCGCCCAATGGAGACATTCCACCCATTGGAGATACTCCTCCCGGCATACCACCACGCATTCCGCCCATCATACCGACTCCACCAGATGAACTTCCTGCCGGCCATCCGGGAACACCGCTTATACTTACAGATGTGAATAATTTTCCTGCTCTATACATATTCATTAAGTAGCGACCGCAATCGCCTAGTGTTCTTGCATGTGCCGATATTGTCAGCTGATTTCCTGCAGCGCTCATAGACGTATATTCTATCCTATTATAGGTATATTTGGCAACGTCGGAGTATAGTTTTGGTAAAACATTATTGTATTTTACAATATCTGCAATATAATCAAGTTTAGCTGTTATAGGTGCGGTTTTTGCTTTGGTATCTTCTGTTTCTTGATTAATACTTGCTACTTTTTCGGCTTCTGCTTCTAATGCCAATACACTTTCTGTAAGCTGCTTTTCTTTGGTGTTTAAAAACAAAATCCATGCAAGCATTCCTAACAAAACAACAACAGAAAGAACCCCAAATAAGGTTAAAAGGCGCTTTACAGCTCGACCTTCATATATAGATTTTGGAAGTAGATTAATCTTCAACACGGTTCAATTACTCTCCTATCATATCCCGTACGGCTAAGCCAAGGCTTAAGGGAAAGATTGCTGCAACTTCCTCTACATCACCACTCGAAAGTGCATTTGATGAAATAGTTACGCTCTTTATCGGTTCAGCTGCTTTAACGGGTATACCCAACTCATTTTGCATAAGTTGATCTAAGCCTTTAATTTTCGCTGTTCCTCCACAAATGATAGCAGTATCAGGCAAACTACTGAACTTTCCTGAGTAGTAATCAAGAGATCGTCGTATTTCTGAAATCAAATCCATAATGGATGGTGCAATAGCATCAAATATATTTGTTTCTGTTATTTCTTCAATTTTACTTGATGCTTCATTAATGCCGCTATCTTCTAATTCAACTGTATTTGCAGCAGCCTGGTTATCGCTTATATCTAAATCAAAGTCTAGTGGTATGGATGTTGTTTGAGCGCCACCAAGGTCAATATCAAAATCTGGATCAGCATTATCGGCTGGCTGATCTTCAGGCATTTGAATTGGACTATCTGTAAACCCTAGCCCAGGAATAAAACCTATATCATCATCAGCTGCTGGGATATCAAACCCGCCTGTAGTATCATCATTTTGAAATCCATTGATTCCCGGAATCAGCGTAGAATTGGAAATAAGTGAAACTCTTTCTGGTATAATTACTGCCTTATCCATCTTTAATTGTTCCGCTTCTTCTGTTGTGATGTTAAATGAATCGCTTAGTGCTCGGGTAAGTGTATTGCCTGCAATGGGTATTGTTCTGGGGAAGGCTAACAGACCATGCTGATATATTCCAATCTCTGTATCTTCAGAACCAATATTTATTATTACAGCACTATCATTATTTTCATCTTTGGGTGTGTCAAGAAGAGTTCTTGAAATTGCTACCTGTTCAACCTCAATTGCTATTGGCTCAAGACCGGCAGCAAATAGTGTTTTTACATGATTATTTATAACGTCCTGCTGTGCTACTGCAAGCAAAACTTCCATGTTTTGCTCATCGGTTACAGGCACTGGCCTGTTAATAGCTTGAAAATCCATAACAACTTCATTTGCTGCAAATGGAACGTGGCGTTCTACTTCCCACTGCATTGTTTTATCTAGCTCTTCCTCTGTCATTTTTGGCATTTCGATTATTCTTACAACAACCGAGGATTGACCGGAAACCGAAGATACCGATTTATTTGTTGATATTCTGCTTTCTCTAAGAAGATCCTTTATAGCTTGTCCTAACAATTCAGGATTTACTATTGTATCATTCTCTACTGTTCCCGGAGGGGTGGGAGCTACACCAAGTGCAGTGATTTGCGCACCATCCCTACCTGGTCTGGCTTCTGCCACTTTTATCTGGTTTGAACCAATATCTATTCCTACTGTTGGTCCAACTCGTGTATTTCCATATAAGCTCATATGCAGACTCCGTTATGTTTACCAGGTGCATTCGTAATTGTATTTATTACCTGTAGTTTATATAGTTGATTTTGCATTGACACTCTATCGTATCATTACCAGCCTGCTTTGTCAACTTTTAGACTAAAAAAATTTTAGCTAATTTAAAACAAAAGGATATTACCAATATACAATAAAACCTTGGTAATATCCTTCATAAAATCAAACTTTTTTTATTTTTTTTATTAAATTTAACTTCATAAGCTTTACTGTAATGTTTTAGAAGTCGTCTCCATAGAATCTTGGGCTGATTGTTTCATAGAATATATCTGTGTTTCCTGATCTTGTACTTGTCCAAAATGCCCATATTCTGTCTTCTAGGATGTTGCCGCTGGCATCTTCCACTCTATCTTTAAAAGCGCTTATTTGACCTTCATTAACCATTAATTGGGTCAGATTGCCAAATGTGCTTCCTTCCTTACTAGGACTAAGCTCTTCGATAAGTTCAACGGTGCCATACATTTCAACTTCTTCATCATTTACATCCGTATATGTTATCTTTACCTTATTGCCTTCATCTGCTGATGAGAAATACAAACTGTTCTTAACCCAGTCTATTTCAACAGGATTCCTAATCGGCCAGCCGCTGCCTGTGTTTTCTACAGTCAGGTTATTAACTGAACCGTTTATATCATCTACAGCAACCTGAGATAGAAGCCTTAAACCATATCTATATGTATTATACTGTATTCCAACGCCTGGTTTGTTTACGCCCGGTCGTCTCCAGAATACCCATAATCGGTCTGTAGATGGTCTTATATTGGCATTCCAGCCTGCTGTCATGTAAAATGGGTTTCCAGCAGGGTTTCCTAGCCTATATCTCGGATTCCCGTCACGATCCATAACAATAAACGGTGAATCGTCAGTTGCAGTATCGGTAGTAAGTCTATATGCCCTTGGTGTATAATTAGCTACCACCATTGCATACTTGCCCGGCGATCTAAGGAATTTTATAGTGCCTGCTGCAGGATCTACTATAATTCCTCTAAACAGCTTTCTCAATGTTTGATTTTTAACATAGTTGTATACCCAAACTCCCGTTTTAGGATCTCTTACACCTTCATTAGTTGTAAGCTCAATCCATTGCCAGTTAGAAAGCTCGCCTGCATTTGCATCTGTAAATACCATTATTCTAAATCCTGCTAATGGATCCCAATCTATATCGTTCGAATACCATATAGCGCCGGTAGGACTTCTGTCCAGCTTTGTAAACGGTATATAGGTATCTAAATTATGCGCTTTATCATACCATAATTCATCTGCTTCATCAAAGAAGTATTCAGATCCTCTCATTGGCAATTGCCATGCAGAATTCCCTGCCATTTGGAGTGAACCGCTCTTCTTATCAGGTTCAACATTCGGCTGATATCTGCTTAGATATATATCACTGTTTTTGTGGAATGTAGAATACCCGCTGTATACCACATCAATCAAATCTTTGTATGGTTCATTCTTATCAGGATCCCAATACACATCTGGCTGATAGAATGGCGCCGGCTCTGCCATTGTCAACAATCCGCTGGGCATTGGCAGCTGAGCTCCATTAGTCCAATTATTTTTACCTGGACTACTCTTCACTCCATCAGGATCTATATTGGCATTGTAGAATATTCTCCATTTGCCGTTGTTTCCGCCAAACCAGAATGACCATAAGAACAGATTTCTATCTATATCTGTATCTACTCTTTGCATATGCGCTGCAAGACCCTTTAATCCATACTTTGGAGTCGTCCAGTCGCCATCAATGTTTCTGGTAGAGTCTTGTGTAGGTCTATCCATATCATACACATCATCTTCTGATAAGGCATCACCAACGATTTCAGTTATGTAGCTTCTTGTTTCTAATGATTTCTTTTCATTATCATCCGATTTATATATACGGCCAAGGAATGATGCCCACGCTCTCTTGGTTATTGGGTCGGTAAATATAGATGGACTATAGAAATAAGCCGTATCCATATTTACAGCGCCCATTGCACCTAAAGTAGGTATTGCACTTGTTGGCTGCGGGAAAAAGCTGTTTGGTGCATCTGCTTCCAAATACGGAAAATCCGGGAATGGCAGAAGCGCACTTGACGGAGTCCACCATGATGTATATGGCATTGCGCTTTTATCTTTAAATACCCACTTGCCATTATCTAAATCCCATGGCAGTGCAGCTTGATATATATACCAAGGACCTGTTGGCAAACCTTCACCGTGTCTGTTGCTTGTCCATAACATCCTTACATTTCCTGTATTTTGATCTCTGTATGCAACAGGATACATATCACCAAAGTTCTTTTCAGCATCATTATCTATATGAGGCACGGTACCTCTTTGCGATTCGGCAGTCATCTTGCTTTCTGATACATTAAGCGTCAGATTGATTACCGGCTCACCTATTGATTCACCCTCATCGTAAACACCATTATTGTTAATATCATTATATAACGTGAACTTGCCGTAATATGTGCCTGCTGGCTGCCCTATTGGCACCGATACACTAATCACAGGCGATTGCTGTTTTTCATTTTCCTCTGGATCTCTATGATATTTTTCATTAAATTGCGTTCTATATCTGTCTTCACGTATATCCGGAACCTTCAGCGCTCTTTCCTTTTCACCAACTCTGGATTTCTGGAATGTTCGCTGTCTATCATACGGTGAAACTTCACCTAATGGCTCTATACCAGGTCCATCATCTAAGAACACAGGATCGATTGATGTTGCCACATGTGCATTCGGTATTCTTTCTCCTGGGTTAGCTGCTCCAGTTAATCCTATAATGCCATAAAGGTCGGAAACTGTATCGCTGTACAGAGCGGGCGCATAAGCGCGCAGATTCATTATATTTACATTGCCTTCATTGTAGACTGTAAATTTTTTAAACCAATCTTTAAAGCCCCAATTGTTAACATTTGGATCCCAGCTTAAAAGATTATTATTTAAATTGTCATAGAATGAAACTGGATCGCCCGATGCATCTGGCACAATGCCAAATCCATTAGGAACCTGTCCAATATCTATAGTTTTTTCAGCAACAGTAACTCGCATGTCTGGAAGAACATGAGCCTGCAGGAAGAATTCACGGAATGCCTCTGTGTTATTTATCGATGAGCCTCTGCCAATTCTTCTAAGGTTTTGCCCTCTTCTTTCCCATGCACTGTCACATCTGCCATTATTGTTAGAATCTATATACACCCTAACTCTGCCGGTATAGCCTGTTGTACGCCATGCACCAAGATTGCTGGCATTTTCCGTGGTATAGTTTGGCGGTTGGAACCTTGGGACATTTATTGAGAAACTCATAGGATTTCTTCCTACGGTCCAAGTTGTTGGTGATGTATCACCAGTAACCTTAGCGGTTCCTATCAATCCAACTGAAAGCTTGGATGGATCTACTCCTGTTTGCACTACTCTTGCTATTCCGTTGTAATCATTGATATTCGGGTAATCCAAACTTTTATTCCACGGACCAGGCACAGGGCCTTCTTCCCATGGCAGCCGTATGGGTTCATAATTAAATCCAAAACCAACACTAAAGTCAGTAAAATCAACTCTGCAATTGCCAAGCTGTCGTCCAAATGCACCCATTAAGCTTCGGTCTACTATCACATTTTCTCTAGCAGGAGATACTGTTCCGTGCATAGTTCCTGTTTGAGATCTTACATAAGGCTTTAATTCAACTTTTCTTGTTACAGGATTATAGAAGTTGCCATTTACACCTGCAAGCTCGTTGTTTTTTGAAGTAGTCCAACCTGAGGTAGCGCCTACATTAAGATCTTCATGTGCATCCTGGTATACAAAGCCAAGAGGATTATTAATTGTTAACATTCTTGGCTGATATTTAGTTTTATCGCCACCGTCTCCTGTCTCTTTATTAGGCGCTGCAATTGTACCAATCTGCTGTTCTGTACCGTTTACAATGGATGATTCTGTTACAGATAGTGTTACCCTGGCTCCAGGAGTAACAGCTCTGCCGGATGTTCCATCCATATCGTAGTAATATTTAGCATAGCATAATCCATCTGGATTAAGCGGAATGGGTTTTATCTCCGTAGAAGGTACAAGAATAGGTTGTGTACCTGCATTAGACGCCCTTCCTCTTCCTCTGCTTTTAAGAGAAACTTGAATCTTGCTGTATTCATCCTTTATACCCCAAACTACAAAGTATATCCTTTCTCCCCATTCGTATACAGCTTCATTATCTTGAATCGATCCGGTATGCTCTGTAGACGGCATCCAGGAATCCCATGCAGACTTAGAGAATATATCAACATCTATCATACTCTGGTCAGAAGCGCCTGTTTCAGATCCTCCTGTAGGCGGTTCAGCTAAACCCGTATCCACATTCCAGGCTTCTACACCACCTGCTCCACTACCTGCTCGAGATGAGAACGCCCATGTATATCCGGAAACATCTGCAGTATATACTCGTTCTTTGGCAACCGCCGGTGAGGCAAATACATAATTGAATAGATTCCAGAACCAGTCTTTACTGCCATTCCTGAGATCTATACCATAAAACGATCTACTTTCTGAACCAACAAATGCATATGGTATTTGTGTAGTTGTAGGAGCGCCATCTATCAATCGATAATCAGTAGGCAATATTGTTCCTGCTGGACTTGAATCTATAATATCAATTAGATCAGTTGGATTCCAAGGTGATGCTGTATCAACAGTATTATTCAAATTACTGCCGTCTGATGCATTCATTCCGTAGAAATAGCCATCTGTTGAACCAACATAAAGACTTGGAGATGTATCTCCGGGTCTGGTCATAAGCAAAGGTGATGAGAACATAAACTCACCATGGTTGTTGCCATCAGTATCGGGGCTGGCGGGGCTCCACCATACTACTGAAGCATTATTTCCATTATCTCTTAATGCAACAACGCGTCCAGATGTATCATATTCATATCCGCTGCTTACTCCGCCGATAGCCACATATATATGGCTGCCAACTGCAGCAGTGCTGGTTATTTCACCAAGATTGTTAACGTTATCTGATATATCAGGGAATCTCCATTTTCTGGTGCCATCAGATGCATTTATTGCGTATACATAACCATCCATAGATCCTATATATACAGTATTGTTATCTGCGCTTAATGTTGGTGATGCATACAGAGTTCCTATAGAGTTAGGCGCAGGATATTTAGGATTATTAATATCAATTATAGAAGGTGATTGGTTGTTATCGGGATATACCCACACCGGTGTTTGTTGACCAATTCTAAGCTTGTATAATCTTCCATTCTCCCCGCCGACATATATATCTCCATTGTTGTCCTTAACAGGTGATGAAAGCTCAAAAGAAAGCAAGTCGGATGGTATTATTTTTATTGCATTAGCAGCAACATATTCCGTTGGCTGCCCTGCCGCAGGAGCATTTTTATTTAGTAAAGTTACCGTTACACTGCTGCCGTTTGCAGGAATGTTATAAATACCAAGCCTTGCCCACTGACCGCCGTTACGCTGATTAACATACACTGTTGTATCTGCAATACCGGTTCCTTCAATTGTATATTCAACTTTTGAATAAAGAGGATTTGCCGCTGTAGAAGGCGGAATCCATGCAAGTATTGCATATTTTCCTTTTGCTATACCGGTCTGCTCCCACTTAACATTGCTGCCTGAGGCGCTTGCCTCTGCACGATAGAATTTATCGCCTTGATAACCCGGCTCATTGTCAACACTCGTCCATCCCGTAGTAGGAATAGGTGTAGGTGCGTTTATAACATAACCGGGACCTTGCCACACCTGTCTTGTTCCACTGGCAATGTTTGCTTTGGTACGGAATACATATACCTGACCATCGCCTGCCGCAGCAACTGCAACTTCCTCATTGTTATATTCCATGATAAGCGGTGTTGATGTAAATCCATTCTGTATCCAATTCTCGGACTTTTCTGGGAATACATACGATCTCATTCCTCTATCATCATCCGATGTTGATGGAATATCTTCGGTGTTAATGCCGTTAATTACTCCTATGTCTCTGCTTTTATCTTGTCCTGCAACTCTTGCTAATGGTTTTGTGTATATCGGACTGCTTAACAGAATAGGATTATTTTCATTGCATTGAGATAAAACCGGTGATGCCAAAACTGTACCTGTATCTTGTATAAACCGAACGGCATCAGCAATTACAATACGCTTTGGTGTATTAATCTGATATTGCGTTTCATTTGTAAGTGTAACCACAAGCTTATGACCTGCTGGCGCTTCAAATGATTCAGATCCAAGACTTATCCAATCTGCACCATTAGTTTGGTCCAAGGTAAACCTGCCCAAAACGGTTCTATTTATTATATTATCACCTGCATCAACTTCAATATCTTCAACAATATAGTGAGCATCCTTTGTCCTTACAAGCGGACTCTCGTTTATTGAAGCAGCTGGAAACCAAACTTCTATGTAATAGTTTGCATTAACTGGAGATGCTGTTCTATCAAGAGTCCATACTGCTGTAGGTTTTGGCGTTGCACCTTTATACCAATTTTCATATTGCGGTTCATTACTGTATAATGCAACTATCTGCTTGTAATTATTGCCAAATGCATTAGGAGCTCTCTTTGTTAAATCTATTGATGAGCTGTCTAACCATTCATAATCATCATTTCCGAGCGGTTTAGCTTCAAACGCACTGGGATCACTATCATCTATTGGATTTAGAGGCGTTACAGGTGCAGGATACACCCATATTGGACGCATTCTATTACTATCAAGCACTTCAGGATCTGTTGCTCCTGTACGCTGTGCATCCTTGCGGAACATACCCCATTCATCCGCTGAATACGCACTGACCATCGAAAGAATCATAATAATCAGCGCTGCTATAATAATTGAAC
>JAPXND010000065.1:0-14185 GCA_033808695.1 Armatimonadota bacterium | reverse complement strand
CCCTTCCTCTCAGCTGGTATAGCTGCGAAAGCCCCATTTTATCGGCATTGTTTATGATTATTGTATTTACATTAGGTATATCAAGCCCGCTTTCGATTATCGTAGTACATACAAGCACATCAAACTTGTGATCATAATAATCCATCATAACACGCTCAAGTTCATCTTCATTCATTTGCCCATGACCTACCTCAACTCGAGCATATGGAACAAGCTTCCGCACATGGTTGGCAATGTGCTCAATGTTCTCAACACGATTATGAACAAAATATACTTGGCCATCTCTATCCAACTCGCGCAATATAGCATCTCTTACCAATTCATCTTCATATTCTGTACAAAAAGTTTTTACTGGAGTTCTGCCCTCCGGAGGATCGTTTATCAGGCTCATATCCCGTATTCCAGATAATGACATATGGAGGGTTCTTGGTATAGGCGTTGCTGTAAGAGTAAGAACATCTACAGATTTGCGAAACTGTTTTAGTTTTTCTTTGTGTGCAACGCCAAATCGCTGTTCTTCATCCACAACAAGCAATCCTAAATCTCTAAATTGAATATCTTTAGAAAGCAGTCTATGTGTTCCTATTACTACATCAACTTCTCCGGTTCTTAACTTCTCTACAGTTTTCTTTTGCTCAGTTCTAGATCTAAACCTACTGAGCATAGCAATATTTATCGGGTATGCAGCAAGACGTTCCGTGAATGTATTGAAATGCTGCTGTGCAAGAACAGTTGTCGGTGCAAGCACTGCAACCTGCTTTCCATCATTGATGACTTTAAAAACACCACGTATTGCAACTTCGGTTTTTCCATAGCCAACATCACCGCATATAAGCCTGTCCATTGGCTTAGGAGATTCTAAATCAGCTTTTACTTCACTGATAGCAACCAGCTGGTCATTTGTTTCAGCATATGGAAATGCTGCTTCCATCTCATGCTGCCATGGAGTATCTGATGAGTAACTAAACCCTTCTACCGACTGCCGTTCTGCATATAGGGCGATGAGGTCTTTTGCCATATCCTTTACTGATTGCTTGACTTTTTTTGTTGTTCTTGCCCATTCTGAACCACCCAGCTTATTAATAACAGGCGGATGTCCCTCTGAACCAATATACTTCTGCACTCGATCGATTTGATCTGCCGGTACATAAAGTTTATCCCCGCCGGCATATTCAAGCAGCAGATACTCTTTATCACCACTTATACCTGATAATCTCGCCATTCCAGTGAATTTGCCAATACCATGATTGATATGCACAATGTAGTCACCAACTGACAGCTCTAACAACGATGTTAATGATAATCCTTTTTTAAATGCCTTCCTTGGACGATGCTGTCTTCCAGCGCCAAACATTTCACTATCGGTAATAACTATCAGCCTTGAGTCTGTAATCTTGAATCCTGAACGCAAAGATCCTTCAAACACATATATACCCGTACCCATTTTTTCAGCATCTTCAGGTATAGGGAATGATGATAACTCATGTTCAACAAGAAGCTCTACAATTCTATGTGGCTGGGCAGAAATTATTATTATTCTGCACAGGTTTTTTTTCCAGGTTTTGAGCTGTTCTATGAATGGAACAATCTGTGCGCTAAATAGATCCATGGGAGCCGCAGCAATAGATGTTTTTACAGTAGAATCCAGCCAATCAACTGCTCTAAACAATAAAGCAAATGATATAACTCCGCTTCTATGGCGGATTCTATCTGCAAACTGGTTAAAGGGAATAACATGATCTGTTTTGAGATCAACAGCATCGCCTCGTTTTATTCGCGCATGCAGTGATTCAAGAAGCTTTTCATGCATTTGCTCCCAGTGTGATTCAATCTGATGGGACTCATCTAATATCACGGTGGCATTTACAGGCAGATAATCAAGCATTGTGAATGATTGACGGTACATAATCGGCAGATAGTATTCAATCCCATCAAAATAGTTCTTTTCACTGAGTTTCAGCAGAAGCGAATCAATCTTTTCACGCAGCGCTTCCGTTATATCTGAGTTTTTATCAATTAAACCAGTTAAAGCTTCCGTTGAATCCAGAACTGCATCATCGGTAAGTATTAATTCACGAGCAGGATAAACATCAAGAGAATCCAGTTGTATGTCAGATCTCTGGCTTTCTACATCAAACTGCCTAATGCTGTCTACATCATCACCAAAAAGCTCTATCCTTACCGGTTTGTCATCAGTTGATGGAAAAACATCTATTATTCCGCCTCTTATACTGAATTCTCCAGGTTTTTCAACCATTTCATTATGTTCATATCCATATTCAACAAGTGTTTTAGCAAATGCATCTATATTAATAACAGAGCTTTTATCAATACTTATTTTATGATTTTTAAGCGCTTCTACAGGAATAGTTTTTTGAAGGATTGCAGCTATAGGAGCAATGACAATACAAAACTGATTCTTCATCAACGCTATAAGCGCAGAAAGTCTTTTGTTGGTAGTATAGTAATCATTGTCGTTGCTGCCATAGATAACAGAATCGGCAGGCGGCGTAAGAAAAAGTTCGTCATCCGAAAACCCAACTGAAAGCAGATCATCATATAATCGTTCTGCCTGTTCATAATTATAGGTAACTATTATGGTGGGAACTCTGATTTCATTTGTAAGTGCAGATATAAAAAGACTTTTAACAGTAGATGAAATGCCGTTTATATGAACACATTTGGCTCCTTTTCTTATTGCATCTACGGTTGCTGAATAGAATTCTTCGTTTTTAATGATATCTGTCAGGTATTTTATATTCATAGATTATTCAATGCCAAAAAGGGCTTTGGCCCGATGCAAGCTGATGCAATCATCCAAACACCCATAATCAACTCTATTTTATTAGTATTTAACTGCAAACAAACCAATATTTGCCGTCAAATGTCTATGTCAAAATCGCGAGAAAAACTTTGCTATTTTACGCTTTAATGACTTCCAATACGATTCCTCAGCAGGAGGCGGATTTTTGATATGATCTATCTCAAACTGCTTGCGATCCGGCTGCTCAATAACTACTGCAACTTCGCCTTCTTTTACAAAACCAAGTTTGCGCGCTTCTACAAGCTTTCCTTCAGGACGTTTGAGATACTCAATATCGGCTTTAAGAGCTTTATTCTCGGCCTCTGCCTCAGCAATCTGCTTTTTAATCTCTATAATATCTTTAGATTCAGAATATCCTATTCTATATGGTTTTATAGATTTTGCAACTACCTTCCATGCCATTGCTAAAATTATAACAATAACCAGCGAGGATACTATTACTCTAATCGTTTTTGTTCGTCGTGTTGGTCTTTTTTTCGCAATTCGGGCTTTTCTTCTTTCAACCCTTTTTGATTTCATATCATACGACATTAAAACTTCTCCAAAACTTACTCTTGTTTCCCCATAGCCTGACCAACTGTGTGGACTTTAATAAGGTTAGTGCGTCCGGGCACTCCCGCAGGCACACCGGCAGTAAGAACAATTGTATCGCCTTCTGAAACAAGCCCTGCGCGCAAAACACCTTCTACCGCTTCTTGAATCATATCATCAGTGTTTGGGTTTGGGGCAACTAATACCGTATATACACCCCACGAAAGCGCCAGCTGTCTATGTGTGCTTGGCATTGTTGATGCTGCTACAATGAGTGAAGCGGGTCTATACTTTGAAACCGCTCTTGCCGTTGCACCCGACCAAGTAGGTGTGATGATAGCCGGTGCATTAATGTCAGCAGCAATGTCTACCGTTGCCTGTGCAATCGCCTCTGTAATAGTTGTGGAAGCTTCTGCAGAACGCTCTTCCCAAATGCGATGAAAATCCAGAGAGTTCTCTGCCTCTATGGCAATACTTGACATCATAGATACTGTTGCAACAGGAAAATTGCCGACAGCTGTTTCTCCGGAGAGCATTACGGCATCTGTTCCATCTAAAATGGCATTGGCTACATCGGTAACCTCTGCCCGCGTAGGTCTGCGGTTGTTCAGCATAGATTCCAACATTTGCGTGGCTGTTATAACTGGTTTTCCGGCATTATTGCATTTATGTATAATTTCTTTTTGAATTGCTGGAACACATTCTAATGGCATCTCTACACCAAGATCGCCTCTTGCTACCATAATGCCATCTGCAACTTCAATAATGGCATCTATGTTCTCTACAGCTTCAGCCATCTCTATTTTGGCTATCAACCGAGCGTTTTTGCCAGACTCCTTGATTTTTTGCCTTACAGGATCAAGATCTGCAGCAGTCCTAACAAAAGATGCCGCTACCCAATCAACGTCGTGTGCAAGCCCAAATTCAAGGTCATCCATATCATCTTGTGTAACTGATGGAAGAGAAAAACTTGCACCGGGCATATTAACGCCCTTGTTGGAATCCATTGAACCGCCTATAAGGACTTTAGTAATTATATCAGTAGAATTAGAATCTTCTATCTTGAATTCCAACTGTCCATCGGAAACAAAAATTCTGCCGCCCTTTTGCGCTTGCTGAACCATCTCTGGAAACGGCAGATTCACTTCATCTTTAGTGCCGATGATATCTCTGGTGGTAAATACAAACTTGTCACCTTGATTCAATACAACCTGTGATTGCATTTTTCCGGTTCTAATCTTTGGTCCAGGCAGATCCTGTAGAATTGCTATAGGCTTGCCTATTTCTAATTCAAGCTCTCTAATAGTTTTAATTCTATCAGCATGCTCATCATTATTACCATGAGAAAAATTAAGCCTTGCAACATTCATTCCAGATATAATAATCTGTCTTAGAATATCTTTATCTTGTGATGCCGGACCTATTGTGCAGACAATTTTTGTGCGTCTCAAATTCATCCTCATATGAGTTATATTGTAGTATTCATATCAGTTATATTGTATCTTAATAGTATGCCAGAGTCAAACAAATGTTATATCACTATCTATTAAAATTTGGTATAATAATTCATGTAACATTGAATAAAAAATTATGTATCAAATATAACAACACTCCTTGATTGGAACAATTAGCAAACAAACTGAATCAAACATACGGAGGCTGCTTTGATTAATTTAAATATAAGAAAAATATTATTACGCTATGCAACAACCGGATTTATAGCGCTGCTGATTGCCGGAGCAGTATATTCTGCAGAATTTTCTGCAGATGTAAAACATTCTATTACCAGTGATAGAGGCACATTCAATACAAATGATAAATTGTATGTAAGAGGAAATATCAAGCGTCAGGAGATAGAAATTCCTTATGGCAAACAGATTATAATTGTTCGTCCTGATAAAGGATTGATGTGGGTATTAACACAAAAGACTAAAACGTACATAGAAATTCCTCTTGCTGATAATTCTGATAAACCTAAGTCAATTGAATCGATTTTAAAGCAAATGCCAAATGCCAAAAAAGTTGGCAGCGCTAAAATAGAAAATTATCAATGTGATGAATACCAATCTGCTGAACCAAAATTAGAAATAAAAGAAAAAGTTTTTATATCTACCAAGCTGCAGGAAGTATTAAAAAGAGAGCTTACAGCTAAAAACAATAAAATGACTTATCAATTAACTAATATAAAAGAAGAAAAACTGCCTGATGAGTTATTTGAGCTGCCAAAAGATTATAAAATACCAACAACACCTATGCCAAACCCAAAACCTGAAGGAAGAACGATAGATTAAAACAATTTTTATTTGTTCATGTTGAATAAAAAATGGGGAGCTGAATAACTCCCCATTTTCATTATATCTAACTAAGGTTTGTGGATGTTATAAAATGCACCCAATCCTCTAAACATTGCTTCTTCACCTAGCTCTTCTTCAATGCGAAGCAGCTGATTGTATTTAGCTACACGGTCAGTTCTGGAAGGTGCACCGGTTTTAATCTGTCCGGCATTCATAGCAACAGCTATATCGGCAATTGTGGTATCTTCGGTTTCACCAGATCTGTGAGAAACAACAGCAGTGTAATTGTATCGTTTTGCCATTTCCATTGCTTCAATTGTTTCTGTAAGCGTACCAACCTGATTAACCTTAATCAAGATAGCATTAGCAACACCTTTTCTTATGCCTTCTTCAAGTTTACTGGTCTGTGTTACAAAAAGGTCATCGCCCACCAACTGAACTTTATTGCCTATTCTATCGGTAAGCATTTTCCAGCCATCCCAGTCATCTTCAGCCATTCCGTCTTCAATGGAAATAATGGGATATTTTCCAGCCAGATCGGCATAAAAATCCACCATCTCTTCACTGGTTTTCACCATGTTGGACTTCCAGAAATAATACTTACCCTTTTCGCCTTTCTCTGCGGCAGCATCCCAAAGTTCTGTTGATGCAGGGTCAAGTGCAATACACACATCCTCACCCGGCTTCAGTCCTGTTTTGTTTATAGCTTCAACAATAACTTCTATAGCTTCTTCATTTGATTTAAGGTTAGGGGCAAATCCGCCTTCATCACCAACTGCGGTATTCATGCCTTTGCCTTTGAGAACAGACTTCAAGCTGTGGAATACCTCTGTGCCCATACGAAGCGCCTCGGCAAATGATTCTGCGCCAACGGGCATCGCCATAAATTCCTGAAGATCTACATTATTATCTGCGTGCTTTCCACCATTAAGAATGTTCATCATAGGAACAGGAAGCTCTCTTGAACTTGTACCGCCAATATACCTATACAGCGGAATATCTAATGATGCAGCAGATGCTTTTGCTATTGCTAAGGAAACACCAAGAATTGCATTAGCGCCAAGCCTTCCCTTATTAGGTGTTCCATCTAAATCAATCATTATTCGGTCAATACCAATCTGATCAAGTGCATCAAGGTCAATTATTTCCGGTGCAATTTCATCATTAACGTTATCTACGGCATTGATAACACCTTTGCCGCCATATCGAGATTTATCTCCATCTCTAAGCTCAACAGCCTCATAAGCGCCGGTAGAAGCACCGGATGGAACTGCAGCTCTTCCTATAGAACCATCAGCCAGATATACCTCAACTTCAACTGTGGGATTCCCCCTGGAATCCAAAATCTCACGCCCTATTACATGCTCAATTGTTGTAGGCATTTACAAACCTCCATAAAATATTTATATACATATACCTTGCGTATACATCAAAACTGTATAAAAAAATTATATCACAGCAATTATAATGATGTCCATTTCAAAGATACTATTGACATTAAAACCTTACTCGTATAAAATCAGCATAGCAATTATAGGTTGCACTGTTTTCGGAACTCTGACAAATCCAAAACACGTAATAGTGTATAAATATGCAGTTTTATGATACTATAACACATATCTTATACATACAGACCTGAGAGGAGAACAAAATATGCGAAACGCGCCTAAAACAGCGCTATTATCCGTTATAGGAGGAATCTTTATTGCATCTTTTATTACAGGATGCGGTGAAAAGAATGTTGCTTCAGTAGACGGAGTGAAAATTACCCAAAGCGAATATTATCAAAGACTTGAACAGCAGCCGGCTGGCAGAGACCCTGAAACTCAGAAGCCAATAGAAGCCGGTGCATCCGTATTACAGCAAATGATTAATGAAAAGCTGTTATTAAGACTTGCTGAAAAAGAAAAAGTTCCACCAACTGAAGAACAAGTTACAGAGCGTTTGGAACAATTGAAAAAGGCTACTCCTGATTATGAAGATAAATTGAAGGAATTAGGTCTTTCGGAAGATCAGCTTAAAAGAGAGATACGTATCCAGCAGGCAGCTTTTAATCTTCAAACCAAAGGTATGAGTGTTACAGAAGCACAGATAAAAGAATATTATGAAAAGAATAAAAACACCGAGTTCACTGAACCTGAATCTGCAAATGTAGCCGCAATATTTGCCAAAGATAAAGCCGATGCTGATAAGGCAATGAAGCTTCTTGATGAAAAAGCATCATTTGAATCTGTTGCAAAAACCTATTCACAGGATAAAGCATCCGCTGCAAACGGCGGTGTTTTAAGCCAACCCATAACCAAACCAGATGGTGACGATACCGAACCAATAGCAACCATAATGAAAACCAAACCTGGTGAAATAACAAAACCAATATCATTAGGTCAGGGCAGTTATGGTATATTTAAAATTATCAAGCACACTGACAAGAGAGTTAAACCACTAGAAGAGGTTGAATTCCAAATAAAAGAAAGATTGCTTACCGAATTAGGACAGCAAAAAAATCCTTCAATCAAAGAACAGCTTGATAAGTTTAAAAAGGATGCTGTAATAAAAGTAGAAATAAGCAAATACAAAGAATTCTTAGAGAAAAAAGACGTACAGGATGAAAGTCAGCCTGCACCGCCTGCAGAAGTTCCAGAAAGCGAATGAGATAAATAATGATCACAATAGTTGGTCTTGGACCATCTGGGCGTGATTACATTTCAATGGGTGCGTATGAAGCAATTCTTAACGCACCCATTGTCTTTATACGAACAATACATCACCCCATTATCAATCAACTTGAATCAGATGGAATTGCAATGCAGTTTATGGATTATATTTATGAATCCGCAGATACTTTTGATAATGTCTACACACAAATATCCGATGCAGTTATTGAAAAAGCAAAACAGCACGATGTGGTTTATGCTGTACCGGGGCATCCTATGATTGGCGAACTGGCAGTAGAAATGATTATATCTAAGGCTGTATCACTTGGAATCAAGTATCGCATAATTGGTTCAGAGAGCTTCATTGATGCATCAATGGCTGCATTAAGAATCAATCTGGATTCCGGATTGAAAATAATTGATGCATTATCAATTAACAAAGTTAAGGCAGATACAAACATCGGCAATCTTATATATCAGGTATACAACAAAACAATTGCATCAGATGTAAAACTGGCGCTTATGGAACAGTACGATGATGATTATGAAATAAATGTTATTGAAGGCGCCGGTACAGAAACCGAATGTGTTTCAAATCTTCCACTTTATATGCTGGATAGACGGAGCTTTGACCATCTTACAACAGTATATGTTCCACCGATGAACAGCCAACGCCAAATATAGTCAAAGAGGGATATTATGGACGAAATAACGGGAGCAAAATTTGAAAAGCTTGTAGAAATAATGGAAAAACTCCGAAGTGAAAACGGCTGCCCATGGGATAAAGAACAGACCCATGATTCCTTAAAGAAATACTTGATCGAAGAAACCTATGAAGCAGTTGATGCCATTGCATCGGGTGATATAGATGAAATACGTGCAGAACTTGGTGATGTTTTGCTGCAGGTGGTATTCCACTCGCAAATTGGCAAGGAAAATGGCACATTCACTATTGATGATGTTATAGACGGCATATCTGCAAAGCTAATTCACCGGCATCCGCATGTTTTTGGTGATGCATCCGTAAAAAACTCAGATGAAGTGCTCCTTAGATGGGAACAGCTTAAGAAGAAAGAAAAGGGATTTGAACACCGCACATCTGCACTAGATGGTGTATCAAGGTCGCTGCCGGCTCTATCTATGGCAATGGATATATCAAAGAAAGCTGCAAAAGCAGGTTTTGAATGGCCAAATATAGACTCCGTAATGGCAAAAGTTTATGAAGAAGTCGATGAACTTAAAGCTGAGATATATTCTGGAGACATTTCAAGAATATCGGATGAAATTGGCGATCTTCTATTCACAATTGTTAACATTGCTAGATGGAAAAACATAGATCCGGAAGAGTCGCTTAGAACAATGACAGACCGTTTTACACATCGATTCAAAGGCATGGAAAAGCTTGCAGAAAAAGACGGCAAGCTGCTAACTGAACTGCATATAGATGAAATGGACATGTTATGGAATAAGGTCAAAAAAATCGATCAATGATAGGGATTCCTTATCATTAATCTTTGAGAGATGGAATTGTTGCAAGTAAACATGATTTCTGATAAACTATATATTGGTAAAATAGTGAATTGGTTCTTGAACATCACTTATTTATTGCCGATAGGGCGCTGCGTGTGAATGGTGAATTACAGTTAGTTTTGTTATTGAACGATGTAGAGTTTGAAAGCAGTAAGATAATAAGAACTGTTGTGTCAGCAACAAACAAATCTAATGAAGTAATTAATCTAATGTTTGGAAGCAGCAACAAGTTGGAGTTGTCGGTATCAAAGTCGGATGTTGAAATATGGAATTCATCACATGGAATCTGTTTCCCTATGATGATACAAAACCGGGAAATAAATCCAGGTGAAACAATAACCTTTACCGGCAAATGGAATCAAACAGATAATGATGGCAAACAGGCAGATCCTGGTCAATACACAATAAAGGGTATTTTGAAGGCTGTTAATTATCAGCTTGAAACTAACTCTATTGCTATTACAATCAAATAATGTGTAAACCCTCTGTAAATGGTTTATAAACGTATATTCCTTAAGTAAACACTTTTCATTGAAAGTTATATAGGGAGGAAAACAGTTTGAAAAAAGCGCTATACATATATGGCGGACCCGAATTCCATCCTACTGAATGGGCTGGTAAAGAGCTTACCAGAATTTTAGCTGAAGATGGAAGATTCTCTGTTGATATGACAGACGATCTTAATGTATTTGTAAGTTTACCAAACAGCGATTATTCAGCAGTAGTAGTTTACACAACAGGATTTAATGAAGACCTTACCCCAGAGCGCGAAAATGGATTGCTGTCATTCGTAAAGAATGGCGGTGGATTTGTAGGCATCCATTCTGCAGCAGATTGTTTTAGAGGAAGCCGTGCATACATTGACATGGTTAATGGCGAATTCCTTACTCACCCAGAGCCACATGAATTCAAAGTTTCCATAGTAAATCATGATCACTACCTTACCACCAGAATGCCTGATTTCTCTATCTATGATGAGATGTATCATCTCCAAAACTACGATCCGTCAAAGGTTACTTTACTTGCTGAAACCACATGGAAAGGGCAAAAAATGCCAATGGCATATGCTAAGGAATATGGCAATGGCAGAGTAGCATATCTGGCAAACGGTCATTTTGTTCAGTCATGGAAAAATCCGGAATTCCAAAAGCTGCTTATTCGTTCACTATGCTGGACTACTGGTTCAAACATTCCAGACAAAACAATAAAATGCGGATTGCTTGGTTTTGGCCCATCGTTCAACATGGGAAGCGGACATGCATCCTGGATAAACTCCACACCAGGCATGGAAGTTATTGCTGTTTGCGATACCAATGAAGCACGCGTTGAGGCTGCAAAGAAAGAATTACCTAATCTTGCAGGATATTTTACAAACCTTGACAATATGCTGAAAATGGAAGACCTGGATCTTGTTGTAAATATTCTTCCGCATAATATCCACTACACCACTACAATGAAATGTCTTGAAGCAGGAAAACATGTTGTTTTGGAAAAACCGTTTTGCATAACTGTAGAAGAAGCAAACAATATGATAGATACAGCTAACAAGAATGGACTAATGCTGAGTTTATTCCACAACAGAAGATGGGATGGCGATTATATAACAATTCGAGATATGATCGATCGCGGACTTATAGGCGATATCTTCCATATTGAATGCGGCGGCGGAAGCTATGGGCATCCCGGATTTTGGTGGAGATCTGATAAAGAAATAAGCGGCGGAGTAATGTATGACTGGGGCGCTCACTTTATTGACTGGGTGCTCAATATGGTACCATCAAAAATAACACAGGTTATGGGTGATTTCCAAAAGCGGATATGGAACTCCGTTACTAATGAAGATCATGGCCAAGCATACATAAGATTTGAAAACGGTGTAACAGCCGACTACATGACATCAAACATAGCGGCAATATCCCGCCCAAAATGGACTATACTTGGCACAAAAGGCGCAATACAATCCGACTGGGATGAAATGATTCACCTTGTCAGCTATACTACAGGAATAAAACTTGACAGTCATACCAAGAGCTCGCTGCCTGGCTATGGCTGCACACAGTATTATAGAAACGTTGCAGATCACCTTCTGATGAATGAAGAGCTTGCCGTAAAACCGGAACAAGCAAGGCGTGTAATTGGAGTAATTGACGCTGCACAGAGAAGCTCTGAACTTGGTGTAAGTGTAGCGCCGGCAGAAGGATGCGAATAGTTAATAATTTTTCTCAAAAGAGAAAATAATCGCATAATGCGATATATATCAACCTAATAGAAAAACACAACATAGGAGGAATTAAATGGCAGATAAAAAGCGTGTATACCTGTTTCGTGAAGGTAACGCTACAATGCGCGATTCGCTTGGCGGAAAAGGCGCAAACCTGGCAGAAATGACCAACATTGGTTTACCAGTACCGCCAGGATTTACAATTACAACTGAAACATGTAATGAATATACTGAGCTTGGCAAGCTTCCAGATGGATTGTGGGAAGATGTTATAGCAGCGCTTGCTGATGTTGAAAAAGACATGGGCAAAAAATTGGGTGATACAAAGAATCCATTGTTGGTTTCCGTAAGATCAGGCGCAAAGTTCTCAATGCCCGGTATGATGGACACAGTTCTTAATCTTGGACTTAATGAGAACTCATTGAAGGCAATGATCGAAGCAACCGGAAACGAAAGATTTGCATACGATGCGTATCGCCGATTCCTTATGATGTTTTCTGACATTGTATTATCAGGAGATTATCCAAAACTTAAAAAAGAAAACTTTGAAAAAATCTTCACTGAGATGAAAACAAAGCTGAATGCAGAAGTTGATACCGATGTTGATGCAGCTAATCTTAAGAAGCTTTGCGAACAATACAAAGTATACTTCAATGAAGTTACCGGCAACAATTTCCCTACAGATCCATTGGAACAACTTAAACTAGCTATAATTGCTGTATTTAAAAGCTGGAATAACGAAAGAGCAATTATTTACAGAAATCGTGAAAAAATATCACACAATCTTGGAACTGCTGTAAATATTCAAACTATGGTATATGGAAATATGGGAGATGACTGCGGTACAGGCGTAGCATTTACCAGAAACCCGGCTACCGGTGAACACAAGCTCTTTGGCGAATTCCTTAAGAACGCACAGGGCGAAGACGTTGTAGCTGGCGTAAGAACCCCTGAATCTATAGAAGAACTTGAAGTTGAATTTCCTGAGATTTATGACCAATTCGCTAAAATTGCTCAATCACTTGAAGATCACTACAAAGAGATGCAGGATATAGAATTCACTATAGAAAAGGGCAGACTCTTTATTCTTCAGTGCCGCGCTGGAAAAAGAACCGGTGTTGCTGCAGTTAAGATTGCAGTAGATATGACTGCTGAAGGCAGAATAACCAAAGAAGAAGCTCTTATGAGAGTTGCTCCTGAAGCGCTTGAGCAGCTTCTGCATCCCAGAATTAAAAATGCAAAAGGCGCAAAGGTTGTTGCACGCGGTTTAAATGCCGGTCCTGGTGGAGCATCCGGACATGTAGCGCTTGATTCCAAAGCCGCTGTTGAAATGGCAGCAGAAGGAAAGAAAGTTATACTCGTTCGCGAAGAAACAAACCCTGATGATCTTGGTGGAATGCTTGCATCTGCAGGTGTATTAACATCACGCGGTGGACGAACAAGCCATGCCGCTCTTATAGCACGTCAATATGGCATCCCTACAATTTGTGGATGTTCTGCAATACAAATTGTAGAAAATCAGAAATTGTTCAAGATTGGCGATTTAGTAATTAAAGAAGGCGATGTAATAACAATCGATGGTACACTAGGGGAAGTATACAATCAAGAATTGGAAACAGAACCTGCAACAGTAACCGGTGATTTTGGAACATTCATGAAATGGACAGACGAATATCGCACAATGGGTGTAAGAGCCAATGCCGACTCACCTGAACATGCAGCAGATGCAGTTGCACTTGGCGGCGAAGGAATCGGATTATGCAGAACAGAGCACATGTTCCTTGGCTCAGAGCGCGCTCCGCTTGTTGCTGATATGATCTTGGCTGATGATGAAGAAACAAGAGACAAAGCGCTGGCTAAGCTGCTCCCTCTGCAAAGAGAAGACTTTGTTGGCATCTTTAAGGCAATGGAAGGCAGACCGGTAACAATTCGTCTAATTGACCCGCCGCTCCATGAATTCCTCCCCGCTATGGAGCAGACCAAGCAGATCTCGGAAATCGCGACTGAGATGGGGATTTCCGAGGCGAAGGTGCGCGAACGCATCCAGTCGCTGCACGAACTCAACCCCATGCTCGGATTCCGCGGCTGTCGCCTTGGGGTAGTGTTCTCTGAGATCTACGAGATGCAGGTG
>JAPXND010000064.1:0-14195 GCA_033808695.1 Armatimonadota bacterium | reverse complement strand
TTAGCATTTATTTTCTGCATTAGTTCCACAAAGCTTGGGAACGTTATATTTACTGCTTCGGCGGTATCAACTTCAACGCTCTCCTTGCAGCCTAAACCTGCTGCTGCCAATGCCATAACTACTCTATGGTCAGCATGACCGGATACAGCGCCGCCCTTTAAACAGCTTCCTTCAATTTCAAGTCCGTCAGGCAGCTCTTTAATTGAAGCTCCAAGTTTAGTTAATTCTTTGCACATAACACTTATTCTGTCTGTTTCCTTCAATCGTGCTTGTGCAACATTGGTCAAACGGGTTTTGCCATTTGCAAAGCATGCTGTTGCAGCCAGAACGGGAAGTGTATCCGGCATATTGGATAAATCAAATGTACCGCCATGCAGCTCTCCGCCGGATACATATATTCCACCATCATCGGATGTGCTAAACCTTACACCCATCTTGGTTAATATGTCTATTATGCCTTTATCACCCTGAGTGTCACTTAAATCCAATCCCTTAACTTCAATTGTAGATTTGGTAATTGTCGCTGCACACAAGAAGAATGAAGCTGATGAAAAGTCTCCCGGCATTGTTTTGTGAAACTGCTTAAAGACTTGTCTTCCAGGGATATGGAATTCTTTATAATCAATATTTGTATATTTTATAGAAAGGTCATCTAACCATTTAAGAGTCATATCTATATAAGGCAATTCAACCAGATTAGATACAACAATTTTGGTATCGTTTTCTGCAAATGGGCAGCTGAACAGCAGGCTGGTGAGATACTGAGATGTTTTGCTTCCGTCAAGCTCAATAGCGCCGCCAGTCATTGGACCATGTATCATCAGCGGGGGTTTGCCATCACCATGTGCAGACTGGGTTTTTGCACCCAATTCGGCAAGTGCATCTAACAGCGGTTTGGCAGGTCTGCTTCGCAGCTGGTCATCTCCGGTAAGAATAGTCCATGAATCGATAAGTGCGGCAGTTCCCATTGCAATATATAACGAAGTGCCGGAGTTTTGAAGATCAACCACATTGTTAGCAGGCATTGGCTTCCCAGATGTACCGGTGATAGTTATAGTAGAAGCTGGCTCTATTTGCGCGCCAAATGCTCTGTATGCATCAATAGCAGAGAGAGTGTCTGATGAAATAAGCGGATTCTCAATAACCGATGTTCCTGCAGCAAGTGAACCGGCTGCAATTGCCCTTATTGTATGTGATTTTGATGTTGGAATCTGTACCGAATTTTTCAGCTTGGATGCTGATGAGCGGATGCGCATATACGGATCTCCTTTTTAAAATGTAAGCTACAGTCTAACAAATATACTTGATTAGTGTCAATATAATAGATAATGTATTAATTTCTACAAGATATATTTTGTTTTCTAACTATCTACTATTGAAAAATATAAATTAAGGGTATATAATCATTATTAGGTTAATTAGTTTCTAATGGAGGTGATTAACATGCATGTAAGAACTAATATTATACTAACAGGTTTTATGTTTCTATTGTTCATCTTTAATGCTGCTTTCATTCCATTATTTGCAGATGAAGCTCCAATAACAGATGACGCAGTGCAACAGAAAGTATTTCGTCAGCCAGCTGAAGTTGTTGAGGAAGCCGCACAGCAGCTTCAAATTACGCCTGATGATTTAGAACTTAGGCTTAAATATGCTGATGCATTATTTGAGGTAAACAAAATTGATCAGGCATTAGATGAATACAAAAAGATAAATAAAGCTGATAAAAAGAATGCAGATGCACTATTAGGAATAGCTTGTTGCAATGAACGCAAAGGTTATCCCGCTCTTGCTTTATCGGCATACAGATCTGCTTGCAACGCAGACCCTTGGAATGCTGCTGCTGTTAATGGCTATATGACCTGTGCATTAAAAAACGGCAGGCTAAATGAAGTTTTGCCATATATAAAGCAATTAGCTCAAAAGGATAAACACAATGCAGCCGCATGTTATTATAGTATTGCATCATCTATTGTAAAAAAAGATTATTGGAAAGCTCAGGCATATGCTAAAGAAGCGCACAAGATTGATCCAAAATGCTTTCCAGATAAGATTGAGGCAGGCAGATTGGTATATAACTCATCGCAATCTGTAATTATTGCAACTCCAGGAGCAAGCAGATTAAGCAGGATTGCCGGCGCCCGTGGAACCGCTGTAAGGAAGGGTTCATCTTTTGGAGGTGCGGGCAGATCATCTGGCGGTATTCCTGGAGGTGATGGGATGGTACCGCCTCCTGCTAGTGGAAAGCCTGGAAGAGGAGTGTCCCCGCCTTCTGGTGGTAGAGGAGTTGAAATTCCTTCGCCGATAACTGGTGGAGGAGGTGGAATTCCCTCACCGGCAGGTGGTGGTGGAGGTATAACAGTTCCTCCGCCTATTGGTGGCTCATCAAAGTGAGGCAGCTAATATTGGGATTTGGTTCAAATCCTGTTATCTATAAGCGCCGGAATTTATTTTCCGGCATTTTTTATTATAAAAGGGAATATTTTAATGAAAGAAATTATATATACTAACGAAGCGCCTAAGGCAGTAGGTCCTTATTCACAAGCAATAAAATCAAATGGGTTTATTTTTATTTCCGGGCAGATACCCATAGATCCGCTAACAAATGAAATAGTTGACGATGATATTGCTGTTCAAACAAGAAGGGCGCTTGATAATATAGGTGGAATTCTCAAAAGCGCTGGGCTTACATTCGATGCTATAGTGAAAACTACGGTTTTTATTACAGACCTTGAGAAATTCGCTGCAATGAATAACATATATGCGGAATATTTTCCCAATCCGCCTGCAAGATCAACCATACAGGTTTCACGGCTGCCTAAGAATGCTCTTATTGAAATTGAAGCTGCTGCGGCTGCAGATTAACAAACAGGTAAAATAACAGTAAAAGTGCTGCCATTCCCCGGTGTGCTTTTTAAAACTATTCTGCCATTATGTGCTTCAGTCATGAGTTTGCAGTAATATAGCCCTAATCCGGATGAGTTTTTTTGTTTAGAGCGTCTTGCATCAACTTGAAAGAATTTATCGAATATGAATTCGTGATATTCTTCAGGTATACCTTCGCCTGTATCTGTTACGCTTGTGTAAACATATTCATTATCATGAAACACTTTAACTGATATATTTCCGCCGGAAGGGGTATAATTCATAGCATTGCTTAATAAATTTAAAACAACACGCTTAAAACGTTCGGCATCAATAAAAATATTTGGTGATGTTTCTGGGATATCAACTTCAATGCAGATTTTCTTTTTTCCAGCCCAAATTTCCATTCCGGATATTGCATCTAAAACAATGTCATTGATTGAAGCAGATGTTTTTTTTAGATTAAGCCTATTTATCTCAATTTTACCAATATCTTGTAAGTCATCAACCATATTTATAAGCATCTTGCTGCTTGACATTGCAATTGCCATCATCTTTTTTGCATTTGCTGGAAGCGTTGTACCAATTGTGTCAGATATCATTTCAAGAGAACCTGAAATTGCTGTAAGAGGAACTCGCATGTCATGAACTATCATCTTAATCAGGTCTTTTGTAAATTGATTAGTTTCCTGTGAAATCTTGTTTTCTGTATTAATAGGAGCTTCTTTAACATTTTTTTTAATATTCTTGTATTTTGAATTTCTATGCATATTTTTCCCTGCTAAGAAGAGAATATCTGTTGCCGATTCATCTCCTAAAATCTTATGCTGCGAAATAATTTGATTTGTTTATAAATCAACTCTTCTTCATATGCAAAATTTAGAATATAGTCAGCAAGCCGTATTTGTTATAATATCACAATAAATATCATAATACAATCACAAAAGGGATTGAAATCCAGAAAATATGATAAAATTGTGAAAATATTCATAAATTGACAAATTGTCCTTTGAATGTTATATTTATGGTTGATATATTGTTTTGGAAGGGTTATTTATATGATAGAAATTTTAAGAATTCTTGAAGAAAATGCTTTGATAACCCCAGATGAAATATCTGTAATGACAGGTATACCAGTCGATGAAGTTTCTTCAATAATCGCAGAGTGTGAGAAAAAAGGAATAATTCGCTGCTATCGTACAGTGATTGACTGGGATAAAACAAAAGAGAATCAGATATTTGCGTTTATAGATGTTAAGGTTACACCAGAGCGCGGTGTTGGTTTTGATGATATAGCAGAACGAATTTACAGATATCCTGAAGTGCATTCTGTATTTCTTGTTTCAGGAACCCATGATTTAAGAGTTGTAGTTGGTGGTACAGATATGAAGGAAGTTGCATTTTTTGTTGCCGATAAACTTGCAACAATAGATAAAGTTCAATCTACCAGCACACATTTTTTGTTGAAAAAATATAAAGCTGATGGTGTAATATTCGAAGATCCTAAAGAAGATCGACGGCTTGCTATAACTCCATAGGCACTTATTTTATTCATAATTGTGCAAAGAAACAACTTCATTTATAGTTACAACTGATCTCATTAAGCAATTGTATACTCCGATTAAGAATACCATAATTAATAAGGACAATTAATGCATATTTCTAAGCGAATCCAATCAGTTCCGGCATCAGGAATAAGAAAATTTTTTGACATAATATCACAAATGCAGGATGTAATATCTCTTGGCGTTGGTGAGCCAGATTTCGTAACACCTTGGCGAATTCGTGAATCGGCTATCTATTCTTTAGAAAAAGGATACACCACATACACCTCTAACTATGGAATGATTGAATTAAGGCAATTGATAGCTGAAAACATAATGAAGAATTATGGTGTAAAGTATAACCCAAACAATCAAATCCTTGTAACAGTTGGTGTAAGCGAGGCTATTGATTTAGCTCTAAGAGCCATTATTGAGCCCGGTGACGAAGTCATTATTGTTGAACCGTGTTTCGTTTCATACAAACCCTGTGTAATATTTGCCGGCGGTGTTCCTGTTACAGTAGATACAGATGAATCAAATGAATTTGTTCCCATACCAGAGCAGATAGAAAAAGCTGTTACACCCAAAACAAGAGCCATTTTTATCAGCTTTCCAAACAACCCTACCGGTGCTGTAATCGATCGGAATACGCTTCAATCAATTGTTGATATTGCTGCAAAACATGATTTATATTTAATTTCAGATGAAGTATATGATAAATTATCATATAATCATAAGCATGTTTGCGCTGCATCACTAAATGGTGCATATGAACGAACAATATACTTAAATGGATTTTCTAAAGCATATGCTATGACTGGCTGGAGAATAGGTTACGCAGCTGCAGATCCCAACCTTATAGAAGCCATGATGAAAATACATCAATACATCATAATGTGCGCTCCAATAACTGCACAAATGGCGGCTATGGAGGCGCTTAAAAATGGCGATAAAGATACTCAGGATATGCTGCTTCAATACAACAGACGCCGCAGATTCATAGTTGATTCGTTAAACTCTATGGGGCTTGATTGTTTTGAACCTAAAGGCGCATTCTATACTTTCCCGAGTGTTAAAAAAACAGGAATGACCTCTGAGGTTTTTGCAGAACGATTGCTGATTGAAGAAAAGGTTGCTGTTGTTCCAGGCAATGCGTTTGGTGAAAGCGGTGAAGGTCATGTAAGGTGCTGCTATGCAACCAGTTTTGATAATATAAAAATTGCAATGGATAGAATATCCGCTTTTGTTAAGCGTGTGGTTTAAACTTTTCTTCTTTTTGAGCAGCTGTAGAAATAACATATTTTAAATCTGTTGTTTTATATTTATCTTTTAGCAAGTAAAAGTTGAAACCCTATACATATATGTTACGTAATACCATTAGTTAAGTTGTAAATAAAGATATCTATATCTCTTATATGTATGTTCCGGCTTTGAAAGGAAATCAATTATATGCAAAAAATTAAAAAAGCTATCTTAGTATTGTCCATGTTATTCATTCTTTCTGCTTCTTCTTATGCTGCAGATAAAATAGCATGTTATAACATGTGGGACGATATGTATTTCTACGCTGCTTTTGAAGTCCCGGATACTGATATTATCAGCACTAACACACTGCACATGTCTAAACCGTGGGAAGATGACAGCATAGAAGTATTTTTAGAAACTGATGGCAAGGGCGCTGCGAATAGAACATCAAACACATATCAGTTATCGCTAAGCCCTGGTGGTGGATCTAATTTTATTGTTGGAGACGATGATGGAACCACCAAAGAGAAAAAGATATTTACATTTAAGTTCGGCAAAAAGGTTATAGGCACTCTCAATCGTCCAAGTGATAAAGATACAGGATATATTATAGAGCTTGCAATCCCATGGAGTGAAATGGGCGGTCCACCAAAACCCGGACAGATAATGGGATACAATGCAATATGCAGATTAAGAGGCGAAGATTCGAGATTTGTCAGCCTATCGCCCGAAGTAATTAATGAAGAAGATATTAATAATCCATCCAAATGGACAAAAATAGTATTTGTAGATACCCCTACTATCGTAACAACCCAGGATGGAGCATATGTATGCAGGAAAGTACGTGTAAAAGCTCCTGTAATAGAAGGAGTTATTTCTCCAAATGAATGGCTTAAAAAATTTGCACAATTTATAGAAAAGCCAGAGCCTCCTGCACAAATGCCAAGAGAAGCTTATATGTTGGAAAATCCCGTCATTACACACTACTTCTACTGGTATCAGGGAAATAAACATAAAGAAGCAACATTTTCACATATACTGAATTTAGACGGAAGCGATGCCCTTACAACCCATCCGCTTGAAGGCTATGGATTTTGGATGTCGAGTGATAGTGTAAAATGGCATAAAGAACAGCTTTCTGCCATAAGTAATGCAGGTATAGATATCATTATTCCTATTTATTGGGGATCTTCAAGCGATAAAAAGGTCTTCTCATCAAAAGGGTTAAGCTGTATGGTTCAGGCGCTCAAAGAACTGAAGGCAGAAAGAAAGTCTTACCCGCTTGTTGGAATGTTTTTTGACACAACAGCTATGATAACGCAATGTGGAGAAAATCTGGATCTTACACAGGATGAGATAAAACAGACATTCTATGGAATGATAAAAGATTTCTTCTTAACTGTTCCAGATGAGTTTCTTGCAGCAATACAGCTTCCTGCAGACAGAGGTGGAAAGGCAGCAAATATAGCTGTATTGTATACCAGTTATTATTTCAACAATTTAGATGGCAGCTTTGTTGATTACTGCAACGAGCAGTATGAGAAAGATTTTGGCAGAAAATTGATATTGATAGGATCCTCTGATTTTCGTGATAAAGGCGCCACATTAGACAGTTATACAAATTACGGCGCCGGTCTTGGGCTCACATATGATAAAAATGGTTGGTTTAGCACAGCAGGAGTAGGTGTAGGATTTGATAATTCAGCCGTTCCTGGTGGAAATATGTATAGAGCACGATATAATGGTGAAACATACAAAAAAGATTGGGATTCACTTATTGCAGTAAGTCCTAATTGGGTTTTTGTTGATGGCTGGAATGAATTTCATGAAGGAAGCGATTATGCACCAAGCAGGGAATATGGTGACAAATATACTGGATTGACTAAGATCAACATACTTCGCTTTAATGGTATGAGTTCATATGATGCGAAATATCTAAAGCACGATATTCCTGATTCTATCATGCCGGGTTATTCAACTCTAATAAATCTGGTTATTAAGAATGTTGGAACCAAGCCCTGGAATGCTGGGCAAGGAATATATATTTCCGGCAGATGGTATAAAGGTGGAATTTTTGTATCGGATACAGGAGCAAGGCTTCCTTTGCAGAATAGTATTCTTGCAGGTCAATCATTTGCCAAATCGGTTGGAATCAGAGCCATTGACCAGGAAGGGAATCCGCTTCCCGAAGGTGATTACGAGCTTAGAATAGATATGATGCATGGAGATGATGAATGGTTTGCATCCGGCGGAGATATTCCACTGTGTGTGCCTATAAAAGTATCGTCTCAACAGGCATCTGGATTTACGCTTGTCTCTTCAACATTGCCCACTTTAATGAAATCCGGCGGTAAGTATAATGTTAATTTAAGTCTTAGAAATGATGGCGCAACAATTTGGAAAGCAGGATCAAAGATAGCATATAGATGGTATAAGTCATCGGTGCATCTCAGTAATGATTCATCCGATTCAGTTGAGCCATTGGGGGCAAATGAATCAGCAGCAGCCTTAGCAGCAGATGTTGAACCTGGACGGATTGTTACTATTCAGGTTCCGGTATCTGTAACTGTAGAAGATGGATCTCCACTGCCGGTATGGAAATCAGAAGATATATATACATACCTGCTTAAATGGGATATTTCTGACAATGGAACATGGCTTGCATCGGATAAGATAGGTGCAGCATCTGAAGCTGTTATAGTAACAGCAGATGATTTTGGTGTTCACTTTGTTTCTAACGACACACCTGAAAAAATGGAAGGCGGCAAAAAATATTCTGTAACAGTTACTGTAAAGAATGATGGTATAGATACATGGTTGAAGAATGATATTAAGCTTGGATACCATTGGTGTGGAATAAACGGCAAAGATATAATATGGGACAGTCCTTTATTTAATCTGCCTTTTGATGTAAAACCAGGACAAACAGCGGATATAAAAGCATCTGTTGCTGCTCCTGGAAATAATGGTCAATATTACCTCATTTGGGATATGAAAAAGGGTGATGAATGGCTTTCTTCATCATCCAATACCAGAGGCGGATATATAGCAATGTACCCTGTAGATGTGTATGAAGGTAAACTGGTAGCATTGGATTTATCGGGTGTTTACGATGAAGATGTAATAAGCATAGATACAAACCCTGGTGATGGTAGTTTGGATGATACAGGCATGTCATTGCCGGGTCAATTCATTCCGCCGTATGCTTCTCCGGTGAGAAATGCAAAGCTTTGGGCCTGCGATGGAGACAGCAGAAATAATGACAGCTTAACTGAGCAGATATCATTTGCATTTCCATCCAAACAGAATGGATTGAAGAATGTTGCTGCCTGCAATGGTCAGCAAATTTCAATAAAATCCAATAAATACAAAGCGATGCATATTTTAGCGCTATCTGCTGAGGATGCTTCTGGAAATATATCCATTCAATATAAAGACAGGAATGTAGAAACGCCCTTCAAAACTATCGGATGGAATACTGTACCCGCTGGCGCCGCTATACCTGCAATAAAAACGAATTACAGATACTCTGCAGATGGCATTGTAAGGCAGCCGGCTTATATAAATCGCTATATAATTCCGATTGATCCAACGCAGGATTGCACAGGCATTGTGTTACCAAATGAGAAGGCTATAAAAATCCTTGCTATTACAATGGAAAAAGTCAAATAACGGTTGTTCCGCAGTTAATACTGGAAGCTTTATCGGGCGGATCTATTACATAGCTGCAGCTATTTTGATTGTTTTTCTCTGTTCAGAAGTGCAGGCTAAACATATAAAAGTGATTGTGTATAAGGATCCGCCAGCAGCTGTGACTATTTTCGGCAGGCATATCCTTAGTGAATCAGGTTACAACAACAGATATGTTTCTGAAGTAAATACCCATATCAAAACCCACAATGGTTCTATAAGAGTTGGAAACAAATCCGGACTTAAAAGAATAAATGTCTATCCGCATTCTAATGATGGTCTTGTAAAGATAGCATCAGATAATTCCTCGCAGATAAGATTGTATCGGGGCTGGATAGAGATACGCCAAAAAAACAATGCTCTGCTTGTAATCAATCATATAGATGTGGAAGATTATCTTAAAAGCGTGCTGCCGAATGAAATGCCCGTTGGATGGAAACATGATGCATATGCCGCACAAGCTGTAGCTGCCAGATCATACACATATGCAAATCTATCCAGGCATTCGTCTGATGGTGCAGATATGTGCAGCCTTACACATTGCCAGGTGTATAAAGGCGCTGTAAGCGAACGTGCAGATACTAATAGAGCAGTTCTGTCAACAGCCGGACTTGTGTTGTATTGGAACAATAAATGTATCTCAGCGCCATATCATTCAACCTGTGGAGGCTGTACCACAAACTATTTGAATAATGGTCGTGCTCCTGAAAAATATCTCTCATCAGTCTCTGATGTTATCGATGGAACAATATTATGCTCAAAATCCCCGCATTTCTATTGGCACACAAATCTAAAATTAGATAAAATATCAGAGTATGTTAGGGCAGATGGGATAAACATACCCAAAAACATTAGAAGCATACAGATCAAAAAGCGTGATGAATCCGGCAGGGCATTAGTAATTCAGCTGATAGGTGATTCTAAGAAAGATATTTCCGGCGCTGATTTTATGAATGCCTGTGGTCGGCATTCAAGCTGGAGCAACATAAAAAGTACCAAATTTACCGTAAAACAGCTTGATAAAAGCGCTGTGTTTAGCGGCAAAGGACTTGGGCATGGAGTAGGATTGTGTCAATGGGGCGCAAATGCCATGGCAGCTAAGGGATATGATTATAAGCGCATTTTAAATCATTATTTCCCAAAATGTCGTATAGCGCCTTATAAAGGAACGATATATAAATGAAAAAGATTTACTTGTATTTGGTTTCAATGCTTCTAATTCCTGCATGCCTTTTATATGCAGCAGTGTTTGATTCATTCAAGTCGCATCAAACTACTGAAATGCAGCAGCAAATAGTGAAGCTGGCTCGTTGGGCTGTAGAATGCCGTTTAAAAAACAAATCTACCGCAAAGCTGCCGTTTAAGGTTCACCCACTACTTACAAAAAAAACCGGGCTGTTTGTTACAATAACCAAAAATGGAAATCAGAGAGGCTGTATGGGTACTATTGAACCTGTATACGGAAGTGCAGCGCGGGAAATAATAGCAAATGCACAAAAGGCAGCTTTTTCAGATACCCGGCTGCGGCCATTGAATTATACGGAATTTAATCAGATAAAATTTCACATTTCAATTGTTGGACCTTTGAAACCGGTTAGTGGAATAGGTGAACTTGCACCGGATAGACTGGGATTGATTGTGCGCTATAATGGCAAATCAGGCGTGCTTCTCCCAGGTGAGGCAAAAACTGCTTCATGGCAGATAAAAGAATGCAGGCGTAAAGCTGGCGCTCCTCAAAATGCACAGGTTCAGATGTTTGTATTCCCAACAGTTGTGTATGATGAAGCAGAACCGAACAATAGGAGCAGCTCCCGCTGATATGGATGATATTCAATTTGCCTCCTTGCCCTCACTGCCGGTAGAATTCTATTTGAATAATACTGTAGATGTTGCCAGAGCTCTTATTGGGAAAGTAATTACATATAACGCACCGGAAGGCTTGATGGCAGGAAGGATTGTTGAAACCGAGGCGTATTTGTCAGATGACCCTGCATGTCATGCATCACGCGGAATAACAAAAAGAAATGCAGCAATGTTTGGTAATCCAGGACATGCTTATGTTTATCTGATATATGGCATATACTACTGTCTTAATGCAGTTACCTCGCCGCCCGGCATAGGTGAAGCAGTGCTGATTAGAGCATTGGAACCTCTTGCAGGCATTGATATGATGATTACAAACAGAGGTGAAAATAGATTAACCAATCTTTGCAGCGGTCCGGGAAAGCTGTGTAAAGCATTCGGACTTAATAATTCGCACAACGGATTGGATTTAACAACCAGTGTTTTAAGAATTGTAGATGATGGATATAAAGCTGGTGATATTAGTGCGGTATCAAGAATAGGAATATCGCAGGCAGTTGAAAATCCATGGCGGTTTTATCTTTCAAACAGCGACTTTGTATCAAAAAAATAGAAATATCCGCTTTGATGGCAACAAATGATATAATTTTCCGTATATATAAATGTTAAACTTTAAAATATCATATAGTATGATTTTGATAATTTTTTACATGAGGATTGTTGGTTAGCTTATGAGCTTCTTAATGCAGTTTGTTATTAAATATAAGAAAATCATGGCATTAGGTGCAACTGTATTTATTACAGTTGTGTTGGCATTTTTCCCTATAGTAGAATCGTACAGCGGCAGATTAGTAACCGTTGATCCCGATCTTATATTAACTCCTGCCTGGCTCATTCCAAATAAAGAAGACCCGTCAGCTGACAGTAAAAACGAATACATAAGCGCTGTAGATACCTCAAATCTCAAGCTTATCTGGAGCGGAGCTTTGCCATTGTCTACGCAGAGCGATGAAACAATTACCAACGTCATTCTTGCGGCAAATGCAATAGACGCTGTAATCATCAATAAATCCGATGTGTTTTCGTTTAACGATGTTGTAGGCGTACGCACCCAGGAAAAAGGCTATCAAGAAGGATTGATGTATTCAGAAGGTTCAGTGGTATATGGTATTGGTGGCGGAATATGCATAATGTCCACACTCCTTTATAACGCCGTGTTGGAAACAGGATTGAATATTATAGAACGCCATCCGCATTCTGGGCCGGTATCCTATGCAGTTCCGGGCAGAGATGCTGCTGTGGCTTATGGAGCCAAAGATTTTCGCTTTCAAAACAACACCAACTCTATGATTGTAATTAAGACCAAGGTTGAAAATAACGAATTGATTCTGGCTTTGTTTGGTGAGATTCCACTTGGACAGACTGTGGATATTGAATCAAAGGATCTTGAAGTAATACCGTTTGAAACTGAACAGATTGAAGATGCCTCTATACCTGAGGGTCAGGAAGTTATTGAACAGGAAGGCCGACCGGGGTATAAGGTTACAATTGTTCGTACGATCAGACAAGGTGATAAGGTTGTAAAACGTGAAACCATATCGCGTGATTCTATTGAGCCGCAGAAACATATTGTAAGAATACCGCTGATACAAGTTTCAATACCAACAAATATAGAACCATTACCGGAATTTCCTTCCGGTTTAATGAAAATGGAACCTCCAACCTCAATTCTGGAAATTCCCAAGAAAACAGATGCACCGACTCCAAAAGTACCGCGTTCAGACAAACCTGTTACTGGAACAATCAAAGTCCCGGATGATATAGATAATGACTCACAGAAAGATCACGATGTTAAGTCAGAACCGTTGCCATCGGTAACACCGCTGCCTAAACCGCCTTTATCTGAACCGGTTTCACCTGGCAGTGAGCCTGCTGCAGATCCATCATTGGATGAGCGCAGCCTGTCAAACAAAGATTTAACTATTCCGGAAGCTTCAGAATAAGTTTGCTTGAATATTTTTGTCATTTCGCCTTTAGTCATACGATTGCCGGTAGAATAAAAGAAAATCAGTCCCTTACCTATTGCTGCTGTGCCGGCATATGCTATAGCTCCTTTTGGTATAATTCCGCCGCCGAAAGGAATCTTAGATACAAGCTCTCTTGCAATGGCTCGCCAGCCAAAAGCTGAGCTGATTATGGATGACAGCTCTTTCCACTGTTCTATAAAGCCAATATCCTGCTGATATATGGAGCCTATTATAAACATCATGCGAACCTGATTTGTTGTTAGTATAATCATATCTCCCACACCTTCAGCAACACCAAGGAACGGTTGAATTATTGAAGGAGCCACGTTTCCCAGAGCTGTAGTCAATGATACAATAGCATTCTCTCTTGATATTTCCCTTGCTGCAATACGAGCAATTTCTGTTCTTATTGCAGGAAAGCGTCTGCCTAATGCCAGCCTTAGTGTATTTCCGGTACCGTTAAATATAATAGATTTAATTGTGTTAATAGGATGTTCAGCGTCAAAAGTGTATACACTTCCTTTATACTCGGAAGAGTTGAGTATTATATTTGGATAAGCCACAACAATATCGGATGTTTTCAGGTTAGGATTATCTTTGTCATCGGGAAGGATATATCCCGACAAATAGGAATCTGCAGGAAGCAGCGCTGCAGCATACTCAGTTTGTCCAAAGAACAACTCCTTCATTTGATTGAGTTGATTTTCTGATTCACCTGCAACTGCTATTCTGAAGTCATTCAATGATTCATTTTCTGTTTCTTTTGGATTCAATTGCTTAATTGCTTTAAGAATCTGTATTGTGGCGCTTGTTTTTGATGGAGAAGCCATATTGTCCTCTATTCTGTAATATGTGTCTGCAGGCTGTGATGTTGCTGCTTATCAAAAGATTTATTATTGAATTTATTTTTTATTATACCCTGTAAGAAGGATTTTTGTAACACTATAGCCAATTGGTAAGAGTATGTTGTAAAAAAATGTTAACCATAGGAGATGTATGTAAATGGGATTTATGGAATCAT
>JAPXND010000063.1:0-14857 GCA_033808695.1 Armatimonadota bacterium | reverse complement strand
ACTTATACAGCTTTTCAAGCAAATACGCCTTATTCTCATCATTGTTGTATTCAGAAGACAATCCCAATTCTCCGTTGTTCTTTTCATAAACAGTGATATAATCACCTATTGATACGCCTTGTGCAATTGCAGACATCCGCTTCTTTTGGGAGCTGCTGAATGTTTTGTGAGTTACACGTTCTCTGCGGGCAAACTGCTCTATTGGAAGTTTTCCTTCTATAATCTGGCTCATGATAGACTTATAGAGTTTCCCTGCTCCATTTTTATCACGATTCATCAAACAATCTACTGTTTTAGAGATGAATTCCCTGCCAAACAATTCATCTGACCTTGACCGAACTGAGGCGCCTTTAAAAACTTTATGGCCATCGTAGCCTATCAGCACATAGTTCTTTATTTTAAGCGACAGCATGGCAGCATAACGTCCATCATGAGCAAGATTGATTCCTTGCGGAAGCTCTCGTCCGATTTTTTCTATAAGCGCAAATTCATCTTCTTCAGTTTCTGTATTCTCCGGCGCTTCAAAGTACACGCCATCGGTATCTATTTCAATCACTCTTCCGCCGAAATACTCTATTGATTCAGCAATCTGTTTGACTATAGACTGCCCGTATGTTGTTATTCTCTCAGCTGCATCAAAATCATTGAAGTGGAACGGGGCGCCTAAATATCCGTAGAATGAATTGATAAGTATTTTGAAGGTGTTTTGAAGTCCATCCCAGTATGCACGCTCCGAAACATCACCTTGCTTTGCTTTAAGTTTTGCTTCTATTCGGCGTTTAGTAAGCTCTGAAAGTGCAGGGAGAAAAACATCTAAAACATCCGATGATGGTTTAATTCCTTGTGTCAGCATTATGCTTGGATACAGGCTTTCTACATCACATTTCACAATTCGATGCACCAATCCGGTTGTTCTAACCTCTGTATATCCGCCCGGAACAATTTTGGGCGGCTGTGGAAATGGGATGGCATGACCTTGGCGGAGGTATTCTCTCACCATTATGGAATTTATTTTCTCTCCACTGCCGGAAGTTGCCGAGTTCTGATATGTATCGGGCGCCATTTGCGCCATATAAAATTCCGACGGACAGATCAATTCAGCCAGGCTGCGGGTTTCAAGAACATCCTGCAATGCATACAGCTTTACACGCTCCGGGTCTTCCTGCCATACTCTGTATATTTCACTGCCATTGATATACTCTCTATCTGATTCAGCGATTCCGTAAACCTTTGCACACTCTTTAAGTCCATGACGCTCTAATCTGCCCTTGCTTACATCATACCTCTGCACTGTCAACAGGGTATCAATTACATGGCGTCCGAATATATGCGCCGGTGTGAATGGTCTTGAATATCCGCCGATAGGGCAATTGCGTTCATTTGCAAAGGTTAGCTCGGAGCCGTCTCTTCCGATAGTAAGCGAGATTCCAAGATTCTTTGCGCGTGCAGCAATGAATGGCAGATCGAATCCAAATATGTTATGTCCTTCTATAATATCAGGGTCTCTTTCATTAATAATGGATATCATTCTATTCAGCATATCTTTCTCGCTGCCGGTTATAACTTCTTCGTAACCGCGATTATCTGATATTGAGATGATTATGATTCTTCCGTTGCTGCCGCTGTAATCCAAACCGTCGGTTTCTATATCAAGCTGCATTCTAAAAACATCATTAAACGTTAGTCCTTTAAACAAGGTTCTGCCTGTGGAAACAAGAAATTGCTTTACCGGTGATGCGTAAGAGAAATGAGCGGTTTCGTTTGCCCGCAGTTGATTCCTTGCGGATGTATAAGCAGTCCAGGATGGAAATAAGACCTTATACCTGTAGCCTTCTCCATCAAGCTCCATGATTTTTTCATTTGCAGGAGCCGAATTTTTATCTGCCAGAAGCATCCAGGGATTGAACGGTAATCTTGCGCTTGAGCTTTTATCTCCCCGGCGTATGTAAATCACTACCTCTGTATCAAGTGCTTCTATGGCAACAATTCCCGATGTTTGATTTGCCCCGAACAATATTGTTTGTGTATCAGCCATGTGTAAATCCATTCCATATATATTTTGATACTATTGTAACACACAGAATTGATTGGTGGAATGATTAGGCGCAAAAAAATCCCCAATTGCGTATAATTGAGGATTTTGTAATGTTTGCTGATTGTGCTGTTTAGTTACAGCTTGAATTCCGAATTTGATATTCCGGTATTTATTTTCACATCTTTATACTCGGTAGATGCAGCAAGCTTTCCGTTTCCGTTGTAAATGTTTATTTTCATAGGAATCCAAATACTGTTGTTTATTTTTTTATGGTCTGTATATATGAAGCGGGATTTCATGGAGCCGTCGCTTTCATATTTTTCTAACTTTCTTAATTTCATCGTGTCTGATGTTACCCAGCAAGTTATGTTCTTGCTTTTTGCGTTTGATCTAACAAAAGTAATCTTATACTCCGCTCCATTGGCGCCCGGCACTGTTTCTGCATTCTTAACAATGTAATGTTTCCACAGTGAATCGGAGAATATCCCAATATCTAAATCCGACTGCCGTTTATGAGGATCTTTTTTGAGGTCGTCCTTCTTATTAACACCTATGCCGGGAATAACAAGCGCTTTTCTATCGCCATTAAATACTATCCTGCCTTTAATCAATCCAAGGCTGCCTTCCATTTTAAACATATCCGGCGACTTATATTTAATGGTAGATTTTTTAAATTCGTAACGTTTTGAAAAGTCCTTGCTTATTTTTTTAAGTTCCTTTGGATTGCTGTATGTAACAATACAGGTAAGGGTAAGGTCTTTTAATCCTTTTACGGCTGATGCAGCTTTTGTCTTTATGTCTTCTCCTGCAGTATATGATGCATTGCTCAGCAGCAATGTCAGCGCTATACATAAAAAGGGAATTTTAGTCTTGTTCGATATTATCAATGGAATACTTTCTGAATGCTAATAATTTTGTACATACAAAGAAATGCATATTATGCTATGCTTATAATACGTTTTTACTATGGAAATGTTTCAAAAATATGCAGCCTTATTCATGTTCCGGCAAAATGAGGTCTCCGTCTTCCATCGGCGGTATCGGATTTGGTGCATCATAGTGATTGCTGAGCAGATCGTATGTTTTATCAAATTGACTTAGTATATCAATGGCAAAGCATCGTTGAAATACTGTGGCTGGCTGCATTAAGCCAGAAAGAACAATCAACCATGCAATTAGCGTTAATAATCCAAAAAACGAAACATATATAATGAAAAATACATGATTGGCAAATGAATTATAAATAAGAAACCCAAATAGCGCTAAAATGCCGGCAGGGATAATCATTATAAACACTGATGCAATCAATGCTGCCATATAATATATTGCCACCAAAATTGCTATAACTATATTTGCCAATATATACAATAGACTTTGACCTATGTTATTTTTGATTATAGCTATTACTTTTTTCCAAGCGCTTATTACCGGTATTCTTTCAGCGTACATCACGGTAACTACAAAATTTTGTGCAAACATTTCAATAATACTCGCTAGTATTAGTATTACAACTAATAGAAAAACTCCCGAAGCAATAGATGTAATTTTAAAATATATATTGTTGTATATTATTACACCCAAAAAAATTAACATGCCTGATGCAATTATCAGTATCAGCAGCGCTAAGTAGAATACAATAATCCATTTAAAATAGGATGTTCCGGAATCAATATAATCTCTAAAAGACTCACCAATTTTATCCTTTTTCTTTACAATCATATCGGTATATACAAATTTAAATCCTGAGCTTAACCATAGTAATACAATTGATAAAATTGCCAATACAGCAAAGACTATAATAATTAATTGCCAATATTGATTTACAAAAGCAGTCATTTGATTGTAGGTTGTTTTTTCATGACCACCGCCAGTGTTATAGAGCGATGTTTGAGAGAATCCAGCTAGAAATGCAGCAATAGCAAGCATAATCCATAATCTTAACTGGAATGGTTTGAATAGCAAGTCTCTCATATAGTTGTAGGAAACATTGATTGCCTTTTTAAAATTTATTGACATGATAACCTCGTTGAATTAACTAGATTTGTATAGCTTTAAACATAGACAACTTGTTGATATAATACACATTTCTATGACAAATAACAACAGGATAATTGATATATATAGCAAATATGATTAAGAGTCATAATTGATTAGTAATCTGCGAAAAAATCAGTAATGAAAAAAGCTGACTATGTGTATGTTCGGTCGGCCTTTTTCTTGCTGTCTAAAAGCAGTAAATGTTTATCTTAGTTTTCTTATTTCGTTTGCATCTATTTCATCATCGTCAACCATATAGCCTTTTATTACTATCATATCACCTTTTCTTAGTTTTGATAGACTTATGTTGTTTCTGTATTCATCATAAATCTTGGTGTTTCTATTTAGATTTATAGTAATTTTTTTGCCTGATTTGTAAACAATTATCTCATTTTTTCTTGTAGAAATAGAATCAATATCTTCAGTAAGCGTTATCGATTTTTTAACAACTCGGTCATTACGATAATAATCATCATATATGCCATCTCTGTCTGGCAATGGACCTCTTCCACGATAATTGTCATTTCCTCGGGTAGTTGAATCTGAGTCTTCATAAACAACTCTTGCAGCTATTTTGTTGTTTCTGTCTGCTATTCCATATACTGTTACTCTGTCATTCTTTCTTAAGCTGCTGAAAGTTGTTTTTCTGTTGTTGTTGTATATAGCAGCGCTGCTTGCATCTACAACATAGGTTTTGCCGTTTGCTGCTCTTAATCTAAATGATTTTGGTGTGCTGCTTACAGATAATATTTTTCCCTGAGCTCTTAGCTCCTTGTTTTTGTAATATCTGCCTATTTCGCTGTCAGATCCGCCTCTTCGGTTCCAGTTATAAAAATCACCTGTATACCTGTCTCTGGTTCTATAATAATCGTTTTGCGCTGATAGCGTTATAGGTATTAGCAAAAGTATAGTTATTATCAAAAACTTCAAATATTGTTTCATTTTAATATCCTTTCTGCAAGCAATATTTTATTCAGATATTATAACGTCTTTGGTTTCAAAATAATAAGTTTATCTTCTGCTAACAGTTCTGTTTCTCCGTCAAGCATTGCTATTACTTCTTCATCTCGAATAATGGCAATAATATTAATGCCTTCAGTTTGCCGTAGCCTTAGATTTTGTAAGCTTTTTCCTATCCATTGCGGGTATGGTTTCATTTCTATAATATCATACTTACCAGAGCGATGAATATGCTCCATCAAGTCATTAGTAATAAAGTTGTAAGCAATGCGCTCTCCCATCTCTTCTTCAGGCAGAACAACACGATCGACGCCGATGGATTCAAGTATTTGTTTCTGACGAGAACCACTGGCTTTTGCTAAAATATAACGCACATCCATTTCTTTCAATATTGTGGCAGTAATAGCCCCTGCTTCAAAATCAGCACCAAATGCAATAATAACCACATCAAAATTTCTAATACCTAATTTTTCTAGTACTGCTTTTTCAGAAACATCTGCTTGGTAAGCATGAGTAGCAAAAGGGGCAATTTCTTGCACAATATGCTCATCAATATCACAGCACAAAACATTCAAGCCGTTGTCATACAATATTTTTACTATACTACGACCAAATTTTCCAAGTCCTAAAACTGCAAATTGTGTGTCTTTATTTACATTTATCTTCTTTCTTTTTTCTTTTTTCATAAAATAGAATTCCTCTTTTGATATATTTAACCTATCATGATATCCTCATTCGGATATCCTATAATCTCATTGTCGGGTTGGAAACTATGCGATAACGAAATAATTATTGTTATAGGACCTATTCGTCCTATAAACATGCATAGCATTAGCACGTATTTTCCTATTCCTGAGAGGAAAGGTGTAATTCCCGTGCTTAGTCCGACCGTTCCAAGTGCAGAAGAAACTTCAAAAATGAGATCCGAAACACTGTGTGGGAATATTGTATGATTTTCTGTTATTGCAAGAATCGTAGTCCCAGTAAGTAATAAACCTATCATTAAAACAACAACGGCTAACGCCCTTTGTAAAGTTAATACAGAAATAGTTCGTTCAAAAGCCACAATTTTTTTACGACCTTTTATGATGGACCAAACACTACAAAGAATAATTGCAAGCGTGACGGTTTTGATGCCACCTGCTGTTCCTCCTGGAGAACCTCCGATTATCATAAAAAGGCTTGAAAATAATTTTGATGCTTCTGTTAGACCTTCTTGGTCAATCGTAGAAAAGCCTGCTGTGCGTAACGTTACGGATTGAAACAATGATGACAATAATTTATGAGTAAGAGAAAGGCTTCCTAATGTTTTTTGATTGTTATACTCTGCTGCTAAAAAGAATAATGTTCCGGATAGTAATAAAGCCCCAGTAAATATTAAAGCAAGTTTTGTGTGGAGGGAAAAGCTGCTTTTTTGTTTGCTTTGTCCTGAAAAGATGTCCCTAACTTTAGAAAATAAATCCTCCCAAACAGTAAATCCAATACCTCCAGCGACAATAAGTATCATGATAACAATATTAACACTGAAGTTATCAGAATATGGAATTAGGCTTTTATCACCAATAATATCAAAACCTGCGTTACAAAAGGCAGATACCGAATGAAATATTCCATAAAACAGAGCTTTATACCAAACGATTCCTTGACTTAGAAATGAAGCAAATAAAAGAGTGGCGCCAATGAGTTCTAAGACTAAAGTGCCTTTGATGACAAGCATTACCATATTTACCATTCCGCCGAGGGATGGTTTGTTAAGAGCTGTCTGAATGGCAAGGCGGTTTTTTAATGAAATTTTCTTACCGCTATTTACCATAAAGAATGTAAGCACTGTGACTAAACTGAGTCCACCAATTTGTATTAAAAACAATATCACAAGCTTGCCGAAAAAACTCCACGTTGATGCAGTTGTAAGGGTTACAAGTCCTGTAACACAGACAGCAGAAATGGATGTAAAGAATGCGTCTGTTATATATACAGCAGTATTTTCTGCATGAGAAATCGGAAGTGATAAAAGAAACCCGCCAACTGTAATAATGAGTAAAAAACTCAAAACAACAATTTGTGTAGGAGAAAGTTTTTTTTGTAGTTTTCTAAGTGGTATAGAGATGCCTAATTTTCTTTTAGTGGTGTCTGTGTTTAAATATGTGTTATTCATTTACGACTACCAAGCCATTTCCTGTCAATAAACTTCAATATATAATTCACGCTACAATCAAGCACCTGGCAGATTCGTTCAATACTGTCAAGCGATATACATTTCCTGAGAAACTAAACCTTCCTTGAGAAACCATGTCTATTCTATCACCAGTATGTGAATGTTTCTATAAAAAATGATTTGTTTTAGTTGTGTTCTTGCACAAACATATAGGTTTGTAATAGGATTTTCCATTAAGTATTCTATGTTGTTTGAATAGATAGAATTGAAAAACTTCTGTAAATTGCTGCAGAATAAAAACTTCAAATACTGTTTCATTTTAATATCCTTTCTGCAAGCGATATTTTAGTTTTGCTGTTTATATGACGTAAATACCCTATATTAGGTTTCCTTGCATGTTTTCTCCATTTTGGAATTGACATATTGTCCTTTACAGAATAAACTAATAAACAATAGACTTTATAAAAAGGACTGAATGCCTATGCGTACAAATAAAAATAACGAAAATATTGATAATCGGATGATTATTGCAATAGCAGTAGTTGTATTTATTGCCTTGTTATTATTTTTTCTATTTTTCTTGTTCAAAGGATCACAAACACAAAAATACAATACAAGTCCAATACCTGTTGCCTCCCAGGATGAGCAGCGCCAAAGACGGTCTTTTCCACCAGACATAAATCTGCAAATTCAGGAGAATACGCCTAAAACAGTGGAATCAGAGCTAACAGTTCCCACTCCTGAATCTGAAAAGGAAGCAGATGCTCAATCGGATGACAGCGCCTCTGCTCAGCCTGATGCAAATACAGCCGATGCAGGCAAAACAGACAACACAAAAACTTCTTCAGCCAAAACTGATGAGCGAGCTACTCAGCCTGCAGAAACATCACCGGCTGATAAAGACATAAAACCAAAGCCGGCTGCAGCAGATAAAAATGTTGTCTATAAAGTTCAGGCAGGAGCATATTCAGATAAGGCGCGTGCTGAAAAAATTGTTGAAGATTTGCGCAGCAAAGGCTATAAGGCGGAAATACAAACTGCACTTGCTGAAAGTCTGACTTTGTATAGAGTTCAGATTAGCGGCTTCAAGTCTAAACAAGATGCGCAAGCGGCAGTAGATGATTTATCATCAAGCGGGTATTCACCCAGCATCATTACTAACTAATTTGGAGGGAACGATGTTAATGTATAATAAAATCGCAGCAATAGCAATTGCAATAAGTGTAAGTATCTTGCTTCTTATTGGAGCTTCAGCAAAGGATAATTTGGATTTGTCTAAACTAACCAGAGAAGATGTAATTAGAACATATATGCAGCCTTACACCGGTACATCCATAGTAGGAGTAGATACTTCCACCCTGACAGGTAAGGTGATGTGCGGATACCAAGGATGGTTTGCCTGCAAAGGAGACGATTGCGGAAGAGGATGGGTTCACTGGGGACCGGGTGTATTTGAATCCGGCAAATTAAGTGTAGATATGTGGCCGGATATGACCGAGCTTGATGCCGATGAGCGATACCCTACTGCATTCAAACACCAAGATGGCAGAACTGCAGAGGTATTCAGCTCATTCAATACTAAAACCGTTCTCAGGCACTTTAAATGGATGCAGGAATATGGCATAGACGGGGTTTTTGTTCAACGATTTGCCAATGAGATTGTAGATCCTCTAAACCTGCGTCAATTTACTAAAGTTCTTGCCAATTGCAGAGAGGGCGCAAACACATATGGACGCACTTATGCAGTTATGTATGATATGGATTTCGATGCTGAGACGCTGAAGAGAGTAAAGGCTGATTGGATAGATCTGGTAGGTAAAATGGAAATCACCCGCGATAAAGCATATCTGCATCATAATGGAAAGCCTGTTATTGCTCTGTGGGGATTTGGATTCACTCACAGAAAGTGGGATTCGGCAGAGACAAAGAAATTTCTCAGATTTTTGCGCAAAGATAAAATATATGGCGGATGTACAATTATGCTGGGATTGCCAACCGGATGGCGAACACTAAGCGGCGATTGCCGGGATGATAATGAAATTCTGCGTATGATAGGTATGTATTGTGATATTGTAAGTCCGTGGACAGTTGGCAGATTTGGGACTCTTGACGAAGCAGCCAATCATGCAGAAAATATATGGAAGCCGGATATGGAATGGTGTAAACGATATAAGAAAGATTATCTGCCTGTTGTATATCCGGGATTTAGCTGGCATAATATGTTTCCTGAATCAAAAACAGATGCCATACCTCGTTTGGGAGGCAAATTCCTTTGGAAGCAATATGCGGAGGCAAAAAAACTCGGTGCAGATATGGTGTATCAGGCGATGTTTGATGAAGTTGATGAAGGTACAGCCATTTTCAAAGTTACCAACGATCCTCCTATAGGCGCTTTTGTTAAAGAGCCGGGGCTGCCAAGTGATCACTATCTTTGGCTGGTAGGAAAAGCTGCTGATATGATAAGCGGCAGATCTGAATTATCTGAAGAGATGCCGCAAAGATAGTCTATACTTGCCATATCGTTTGATTTATAAGCAGAGGCGGACAATATAACCCTATTGTCCGCCTCTGTATGGTTTAGCAGGAAATATCAACTTATATGCCGGCAGTATAGGTTATTGCTGGTATTTTTTGTATAATTCATATGATATAATAGATAAAAATTACAAAGGAATTTTGAATATGTATAGAATACTTGCAGCATTTTCAATGTTTGTGGTTTTAATACATCCTGTAAATGCAAAAGTAGATGTTTGCCTTGATGCAGGCGCTCCGATATATGAATCAACAATTGTTATAGATGCAGATGCAATTGCAGAAACCGGTGCAAAGTATGTGCGATTGAACTTTATACTTGGCTCATGGGATTCACCCAACGATGCCGCTCAACACAATGGTATGACATGGATGGAGTGCTATGATTCTATTGTAAACAGTCTTGTAAATCGCGGTGTAAAAGTATATGGGCTGATAGGCGCCGAAGCAGTTAAAAATGCCGGAAAACTCAATACCGATGAATATGTTGACGCATATGCAAAAAACTTTGTTATGATTGTCGATCATTTTAAAGACCGCATACGCATATTTGAATCCTTCAATGAGCCAAACGATTGGGCAGGCGGAACAACATCACAGTTAGAGCCGTATTGGTTTGCAAAAATACTGCAAAGATTATATACAGATGTAAAGCTTGCAAACGGACATGAAAACAATAAGGATTGGCAGGTAACTCTGATCTCCGGTCCATTGTTCGGTCATGATATATCTGACGGTTATGGAGACACGGGTGCAGAATATCTGGAAGAAGTATATAAAGCAGGAATCAATCAGCTTGATTGGGAAGGTATAAAACTTACGCATGGCACATATCCGCTGGATGGCATAGGTTATCACACATATGTCCGCCAAAGACCAAATACCAAGCAATCGGTGATTGATAGGCTGACCTACAATTTGGATTCAATATATAATATGGTTAAGAAGTATGAAGGCGAAAACACATCCAAGAAGATCTGGATTTCGGAATGCGGCTGGAATACAGCCCACATCTCAGAACTCATACAGGCACGCAGCCTGTCTGCAGCGTTCAAGGTGTTTAATGAGCATCCGGGAGTGAAATTTGCTGCATGGTTTCAAATTCAAGACTTCGGTGAAAGCAACGGGTGGGGAATTTATCGTAAAGCGCCGTTTATAGAAAAAAACAGGAAGCTTTCGTGGAATGCGTTTTGCAATGCAGCCCGCAGATACAGATAGAATACCTTTGCTGATCTGACCTAACAAAAAAATGGCGGAGAGGGTGAGATTCGAACTCACGGTGGCTTGCACCACGACGGTTTTCAAGACCGCTCCGATAAACCGCTCTGGCACCTCTCCGCGCAATACTCCTATCAGAATATCCTGTAGATTTTATCATAATTCCCTGCAATTGTCTATACCTTTAATAAATCTTACTGTTATCAACCCCCCCATTATTTAACACAATTCCTTTTATTCTATAAATGCTGCAATTAAAAATTGGCGGCGGATTTATTATATCAAATATAACAGCGCTGAAAATCTATTAGATTGTATTGACATAATTAAAAAGCAAATATAAAATTAATCATATAACAATAATGTATCTTGAAGGGTGATAATGTTATGATTAAAGAGTTTAAGGAATTTGCAGTAAAAGGCAATCTTATAGACATGGCGGTTGGAATAATAATAGGTATGGCATTTGGCAAAATCATCACATCGTTTGTAAATGATATATTAATGCCTCCTATTGGGCTTCTTCTTGGAAAAGTTGATTTTTCTAATCTTTATATCAATCTATCTGGCAGTTCTTATGAATCGCTTGCTGCAGCAAAAGCTGCCGGCGCCTCAGTTATAAGCTATGGTGCATTTCTTAACACAGTAATAGACTTCCTGATTGTTGCTTTTGTATTGTTTCTTGTAGTAAAGCAAGCCAACAAGCTGAAAGCGCCTCCGGTGCCAACCAGATCTTGCCCGTTTTGCTGCTCTAATATTGATGAAAATGCAAAAAAATGCCCTATGTGTACATCTGAATTGCCGCAAATACAAAATTAAGTTTATGAACTATATTATAACATTATGTTAAAAGGAGAATTTGGTATGAGTGATTTTGAATTAACCAATAAAAAGAATTACTGTTTTGTTGTGTTAAGCCTGTTAATGATTTTGTTGATTGCAGGATCTGCAAACGCACTGCAAAGAATCAGCTTTAACCCAATGCTGGGAGACAGCAATGGAGCAAGCAGTAATGCCGAAATAAGCATGGATGGCAGATACATAGCATTTGAGTCTACTGCATCTAATTTAGTTGCTAATGATAATAACGGAGCAAGCGATGTATTTGTTTATGATTGTTCTACTCAATTAATTACTCGTATTAGTGTTGACATCTCGGGCGCTGAAGTATATGGATATAGCGGATTGCCATCAATAAGCGGTGATGGAAGATACATTGCATACGCTTCCATAGCTAATGGTATTACGCCGGATGACTACAACAACAATTACGACGTTTTTGTATATGATCAATTGCTGAATACAGTAGAAAGGATAAGCGTTGGAATTGGCGGAGCAGATAGTAATGGTGAAAGCGTTTATCCGTCTATAAATTACGATGGCAGCTATGTAGCATTCAGATCCGATGCAACAAACCTTGTTCCTGTCGATGTAAATGCATGCACTGACATATTTTTATACGATCGCTCAAATAAAACAATGTCATTGGTTAGCTCTGCTCCGGCTGCACAGGCAGATGGCAACAGCTCCATGCCATCAATAAGTGGAGATGGATTATCTGTAGCTTTTGAGTCGCACGCCGCGAATCTTGTACCAAATGATACTAACAATGTAAAAGATGTTTTTGTATACAACAAAGCGTCAAATACTATTACAAGAGTAAGCGTAGATGCATCAGGCAATCAAGCTAATGCAGACAGCAACAAACCCTCAATCAACATGGATGGCAATTTTGTTGCATTCCAATCCGATGCCAATAATCTTGTTCCCGATGATACCAATAACAGCAGAGACATTTTTTTGTATAACATATCCGCTGGAACAATTGATAGGGTAAGCATGTTGGCTGGAGTACAGGGAGACTCATCAAGTGTTAATCCCTCAATCAATATGGATGGCAGTATGATTGCTTTTGAATCTGCATCATCCAATTTTGCATCTGGCGACACCAATAATACAAACGATGTGTTTGTATATAATAATGCTGATAAAAGCCTTAAAATCATTAGTGAATTAAATGGAGTAATTGGAGATGCACTTAGCGGAAGTTCTGCAATAGATGGCACAGGCGCAAAAGTTGCATTTCAATCTGTAGCATCCAATCTTGCACCGGATGATACAAATGGATTAAGGGATATATATCTTTATACCTATTCCAATGCTGCAGATATGACAATAAAAGCTGGAACGGATACAGCATACATTGGTCAAGATATCTACAACAGCGATGGTACAAACCAGACAAGAAGTCAAAATGGAATCCGAAAAAAGCCTGTAATGTATCTTTTCCGTGTATACAACAGAGGAGCGTATGAGGATTTATTCAAAATAACAGGACCTGGGTCATCAAGTGGATGGACAGTTAGATACTATAAATTCGGCTCAACAGTCGATGTAACAGACCTGGTAACAAGCTATGGATGGGTAACTCCTTATCTTGCACCCGGAGGAACCACAGGTGTATATGCATTGGTAGCGCCGGATGGAACAGCTGTAGGAAGTACAAATACATTATTAGTAGAAGCATCTTCAATATACGGCAACAGCAGTGATACAGTGAAGGCGATAACAGAGTATCCTGCATGTGCTAAACCCGATTTACTTATAAAAGCCTCAACGGATGCCAACTATATAGGTGAAGGAATCATTAACAATGACGGAACAGATCAGACCAGAAGTCTGGATGTATTGGCAAACAGGAATGCAATGTATCTGTTCAGAGTATACAACTCAGGAAATGTAAATGACACGATAAAGATTCAGGGTCCTGGATCATCAGGCGGTTGGACAGTAAACTACTATCTATTTGGAACAACAACGAATGTAACGAATGATGTAGTGAACAATGGTTATAACTTTAATTTAGACCCTGGAGCAACATCGGGGGTATATGCATTGGTGAATCCAAACTCAACAGTTCCGATAGATGAAACCTACACATTGAGCATTACAGCAACATCCGGAAACGATAGCAGCAAACTGGATGTGGTAAAGGCTGTTACTACCAGGAAATAGATATTTAACAGCAGTATAAACGCATCAACAGCAGGTGATGGAAACATTGCCTGCTGTTTTTAATCAACATCCTGTCAATAAGTGTTGAAATAAATTGGGAATTCGTGTAACATACAATATATAATGTAAAGGAGGCAGCTATGTCGCTAAGACTGATAACTGCCTCCAGGAGACAAACTAAGTATTTGTATTACAATATATACTATATATAAAGGAGGTTGTTATGTATAAAAATTGCAACAAATACTTGTTAGTTATGGTTTTATCCATAACCATTATATCATTAATGATTGTTTCTGTAAATGCTGCAGAATTAGTAAGTGTTGATAGCAATGGCGTTCAAGCGAATGGAGCAAGCCATGAATACGCATCTGTCAACCAGGATGGCAATATAGTTGCTTTTGCTTCATCGGCAAGCAACCTGGTGGATAATGACACAAATGGCGTAAGCGATATCTTCGTCCGCGACCGGCAGACAGGCGTTGTTCAGCGGGTAAGCGTAGGAACAGGTTCAGTTGAGGCAAACGGAGCAAGCTATGATCCATCCGTCAGTGGAGATGGACGATATGTGGTGTTTACATCAGATGCAAGCAATCTGGTACAGAATGACACCAATGGTGTAAGCGATGTATTTCTGTATGACAGAGTTGCAAATACCACTGTAAGAATAAGCGTAGATAATAGCGGCAATCAGGCGAATGGCGCAAGCTATGAACCGGTTATAAGCGGAGATGGTTCGAGAATTGCATTCACATCAGAAGCGACAAATCTTGTATCTGACGACACCAACGGAGTAAGCGATGTATTTATATGCGATGTTGCTGCAGGAACAATAAAGATTGTAAGAAACGGATATAATGAAATAGGAGATGGAGCAAGCTCTCAGCCGTCTATAAATGAAA
>JAPXND010000062.1:0-14905 GCA_033808695.1 Armatimonadota bacterium | reverse complement strand
AGACTCATAGGATACATCTTTAACTGACTAATACGCAGTGTGCCTGTATGAGGGGTATCTATATTTTTTGAAGAAGAGCCGGTTAAAATGTATTGGCCTTTTTTGCCGGTATGATCAACATCTTTACGAATAGCACCCCAAAGTTTCGGTACATCTTGCCATTCATCAAAGAGTATCGGGTTTTCCCCCAGCAATAATTTTTTTGGTGAGGTTTCTCCGATCATTAATAAATTATCGCGATATTCTTCATCCTGAAACTCAACAACGGTTTTTGCCTTTTGCTTGGCTGATGTCGTCTTGCCACATCCCTTTGGACCTTTAATCCACGTCGCACCGAAAGCCTGCATATTTATATCCAGCAATCCATCTATAATTCGTTTTTTGTATTCCATACTACACTTCCCGATATCATTTAGAAACATATTTCTCTGTTAATTCTAATACGATAATAAGGCTTTAGTCAAGAAAATTATGGAGTGATTTGCGGTATCTTGCTGGAATGATTTGCGGTATTTTGCCGGAGCGATTTGTGATTAGAGCAGCATCAAAGTGATTTTAATAATTCATCAATAAATTTATTCGTTTCAAACATCATATTACTCCCGAAAATATTTGTTTTAAATTAATTCTTTCTTGAAATCCCTTGAATCCGAAACAAATGAAAATGTGCTATCCATCACAAATTCAAGGGATTCCTTTCGATAAATACTGTGCAACGATAAGGTAGCAAAATCATGTAAGCAACATAATAATATTTCCGTCCGGATCTTTTAAAATTAATTCTTGTCCGCCCCAATCAGCTCTGCGTGGTTTATCAATATTGACATTTTTGCTTTTGATTTCCTCATATGTTTTCTTGAGATCATCTACTATAAAAACAACAGTTATGAAGCCTTCTGTAGACTTTCCCCACGTATTTTCATCCCAGACACAGATGCTTGTTTCGCTTCCTGGATTGCCTAGATGCCAACCGTCATAATTTTCGCTTGAACAAAGACGGGAACACCTATAGTTCGATAAAATTCTGCTAATCACTTCGGATCCTTTGATGAGAGATTGACATATGCAAATCTTTTGATCATTTGAGATTCTTCCATTTATTTTATTTATGAAACCATCAAGGGTTTACATATAGCATTTGTTTGACATCAGGGGTGTTATGATTTCAGCAATAACAAGCTAATCTTGCCTTTTCATCTCTAAAACAGCCTCAATGAATTGTTCCGGCAAGTCGGCATGGATATTGTGGTCGGATTCATAGCCTGACATTAGAATACTGCCTTTAATCAAAGACTGCACTTCCTTCGCATCCTTTTCATCCATTGCAGAAAGCAGAATGCCATTTTCATCATAATAACCGGGCGCGGTCTCTTTTGATGGCGCAACATGCATAATAATTGTCAGACATTCAATTTCACTTAAAGCTCCTCTTTGGTCAAATCCTTCAAACCAGGAGAAGTCATAAAAGGTATTTCCAAACCTCAGGTCATACATACCTGTCCTATCCTGCATATTCCGTGTAAGAAAAACCAGCCCGTTCAATCCGATTTCAGGAGGATAGTACCAAACGATGGGCATTTTTTCGCTGTTCTCCTTGATTCGTTTGGTGAATGGATTTTTTACAAGAAAAGACCAGTTGTCTTTACCATCTTTATTAAAAACTTCTTTCAAATATGTGTATTCCAGAAAATATTTCGTATAATTCTTTTCATCGTTCTGTAAAAGAAAATCATGGATATCTTAAAATCAAGATAGGAAAAAGTCTTTTCCGCCCTTCCTGGTTCTGTTGAAAAAAACGGTCCGTCTTCAAGAAGCAGGCCCTTCACCTGTTCCTTATTTTTCGCTGCGATGGCAGAACTAATGAGCGCACCGGAAGAATGCCCGGTCAGAAAAGTCTTTTCTTGAATCACATCGCGCATGAAAAAAATCATATCGTCCCGAATGGAAATAATATTATATTTTGTAGGATCTTTTGATGAGTTTCCGTGACCATAGCAATCCACCGCAAAAATATGAAAGTGCTTGGATAATTCCGGCAGTACCTTGGCATAATCCTCTTTGGAGACCATCTGACCGTGAATAAGCAGTAGCGGCTCTCCATTGTTAGGACCTTCAAGGTACGCAATTTCACTGCCGTCTTTAGTTTTATATATTTGTTCTCGAAACCCAATTGCAGCGCCTTTGTTTTCCATGAAGTGATTGTTTCCATAATCATAATGAAGATTTCTATAGACAAAGACGATTAATAATGCGATAGAAAAAATGAAGAACAACATAATAACCTTTCGCCATCTCATAATAGTTTACCTTTGATCTTTTTAAGCATATCTTTCATATGATCACCGCTAATTATAGCAATACCCTGACTTTGATCTCCAAGTAAAAGCAATGTGTCACCACTGTTTATTTGAAATAAATCTCTTGCCTCTTTGGGAATTACAATCTGGCCCTTACTGCCTACTTTTGCTGTCCAAGCAAACAAACCCTGTTCCTTCTTTTCTTCTACATTTACAATTATCAACTTTGAACGGTTTTTCTGATTTATTTTCATATATATCGCGCCATCAATATAATTAGTATGAAAAGTGCGGTTTGTAATACAAATCATACTTCAGCAGGTTGCGTTCGTCAATCAAAATCCATTATTTTCTCCATTTTAGTATAAAACATGACTAGACTTTTATTTTCTAATCGCTCTAATTTGTTTCGTATTCAATTTTAAGAAATGAGGAGAAGAATTGATGTGCCTGCTTAGAATCATTCTAAAAATTCGGTCAAAAATCCTAAAATAACTCTAAGCAACACTCCAATTTTCGAATTTCATACTTTGCGGAAGCTCTGAAACCCTTTTGGTTACTGCGCTTCTTCCGCGTTGCGAGGTGTGAATCAATTTGCAGTTTATAGATGCATCTGATATTAATTCGCTAACACAACTTACATTCTTTAAATCATCAGTAGAGCCATCATCAATGACTATTATCTCGAATTGCTTTCTTTGATAGCTTTGATTGCATAAAGCACGCAAAACAATTACTAATGAGTTAAATTGATTATGTGTTGGAATAACTATGCTGGCGCCATACATAATTTTTAATCCTTGTACCATTTTGATTGTTCTTGCCACATAGACGCATAATATCCATTAGACGATAATAATTCACTGTGATTGCCAATTTCAACCACCTCTCCTTCTTTTAGCACAATAATTTTATCAACAAAACGACATATCCCCAAACGGTGAGAAACTATTATTGCAGTTTTGTCTAAAGTTATGTCAATGAATTTTTTAAAAATGTTTTGTTCTAATATGGGATCCAGTGAGGCTGTAGGCTCGTCCAACATTATCAAATCATATTTTTTTGCCACTGCTCTTGCAATCGCAATTTTTTGCCACTGTCCTTCTGAAAATTCATAACCGTCAAATTCTCTTCCAACTTGCGCATTAAAATCAATATTTTCTAAATTCTCCGCACCGCAAGTTTTTAATAGATTTTTTAAATCATCGTTAGATATTGATTCTTGCAACTGACCTTCGCCAAAATCTATATTGTCTTTAATGGTTGTTTTTAATTTAGTAAAATTTTGTTGAATCAAAGAAATTAATTTATATAAACTGTTTTTATCAATTTCATTTATATTAATTTTATTGTAAGATACATTTCCGGAATGGAGGGGATATATTCCTATTAAAAGTTTTAATAGGGTCGTTTTTCCCGATCCGTTTTCACCAACAATAGCGACCTTTTCGTTTCGGTTTATCGTAAGTGAGATGTTTTTACACGCAAATACCGTAGAATCGGCGTATTTATATGAAACATTATTTGCTTCAACTATGTCTATTTTTTCTACTGCTATTTTCCCAATATTGTCTTCCACAGGGATAGACAATGTATCATAATAATCCTGTAGATAATTTATATTGTCATCAATATCAGCGAAACTTGCAACAAGTCCCTGTGCTGTATCTTGCAAGTTTAAGAACGCAATAAAACACGCCCCTAGAGCTCCGATTGTAATCAACCCTTTTGCTGCTAAATATATACACACGCCTAGACACAAACCATAAAAACCTGTTTTTATAGCATCGCCCCAAAAAACTTTTATCGAAGCATTTCCTTTTATTTTTATTTCTTCATCTAAAACTTCATTTCTTACAGAAATCCATTTTTGCTCTAAATAATCATCAAATTTATGAATATGCATTTCGCGCATGCTTTCTTTATTAAAAAATAATCCCCATAAATAATCGCGTGCTCTTTGTTTTTTGGATTGATATCTGATCATTCTATAATATTGTTTATTTGCCGACAGATTCGCGAAAAGGCTCGGTATTACACTTAATAGCGCCAAGATTATTAACCGCTTATTATACATCCCCACAACACTTATCAATCCAAATATAGTAAATATTTGAGGAATACTAAAAAATATAATGGAAAATAAATTTGTCATGTTGCCATTATTCACACATGCTTGCGCTCTTTGCATTGTGCTATAAAACTCTGATTGTTCGAAGTTTTCTAATGATATTTGAGAAACATGGTCTAATAATTTCTGACTAAATTTATAATTCATTTTTCTACTTAATATAATATTTGATATAAATAAATTCAAAGCATCAATAAGCTTGTTTGCAAAAATAAAAATGAGAAAGCAAATTATATAGAATAATAATGAATTTTCCTGATTCTCTATTAATTTATTTGCGTGATCAAAAACGGAAGCAATTAAGCGAATATAAATAAATGGCATAATTGTCATGACAATTAAATTAAAGAAAACATATAGTACATATGACGGCGAGATTCTAATAACATCTCGTATGCATTGAAACAATATTTTTCTTTTCATAATTTAGTTCCCCTATATATACCATTCCTGTTGTGCATCATACATTGTTTTATAATAAGTATTTGTGCTTGTTAATTCTTTATGAGAACCCCTTTCAATTATTTCACCATTTTCAAGAACCAAAATTATATCCGCTTGTTTTGCGGTAATAAGCCTATGAGAAATAATAACCGATGTTTTTTTATCTGTAATCTCATTAATAGTATTATACATTTTACTTTCCGAAACCGGATCAATGGCAGCTGTCGGTTCATCAAGCAACACTATAGGACTTTCAGCAATAAACATTTTCGCCAAAGCCATTTTTTGCCATTCGCCTCCAGATAAGTCAATACCATCGTAAATATGTCCTAAAGTTTGATCCAATCCATATTTATCTGAAAGATCGCTATGCGCTACACAAAGCGCCTTAATTAAAATATCATCAATATTGATTACTTTTATATTTCCAAAAGCAACATTTTCACGTATGGAGAGGTGATAGCGCTGGTAGTCTTGAAACATGACCGATAGATGATCCCCTGTTTCATTTAACCTCATTTTCTTTGTATTTATGCCTTTTATATACACATCGCCATATGTGGGTATATAAAGCCCACAAATAAGCTTCAATATCGTCGATTTTCCAGCACCATTTTGACCTACAATAGCTATCCGTTGATTGTTTTGTATTTTGAATGAAATATTATGCAATATGATATTATCCGTACCAGGATATTTGAATGTGACATTATCAAAAACTATATCGTAATTTAATGCTTCAATATCATTAACATCCTCTATATCATCTTCTTTAGCCATATTTAAGAACTTTCGATAAAAATTCATGTTGTAAGATTTTTGTGATATGTTTTGAATTGTGTTTGTAGAAGTGGATAACAAATCTAAAAGTCTTTGTATGTTTGTAAAAAAAGAAAAGAATTTTCCATATGTTATCATTTTTAATGATAATGAATAAAAAACTATACCTATGGAAAATATCAAAAACAAAAGAGTTATGATGATATTGTAAAAATAAAATTTCAAATACGATTTAAAATAGAGAATATTCTCATTTTGTAATTCTTCACAATTCGTTTTCCATTTTCTCATCAGGAAATCTTTAGCTCTGAATACCTTTGATTCATATTGAATATTCTTATCAAGAAAAAGACTTGATAAATATCCTAATTTTCTGTTTTTAAGTGTCTGCTTATCTTCAAACTGATTTCGTCTTTTTTCACTTTCATATTGAATTAAAACAAGACTAATGCTACACACAATTGAAGCTATGCCTAAATATAAATTAATTCTACAGAACATAATAATTATGCCTAAAGAAGACAACAAGAAATATATACCGTTAACGAAAGAATTAAACTGATTTTGAACCAAAGCATATGGAGCGTTTGTTACTCTGTGAATTGTATTCATAGATTCGGTATCTTCAAAATGATAATATTTAATGTTTTTAATGGTCTTTAAAATATCCGGCGTTATTTTTATCATTAGCTTTTTATACATACGCAACGATAAATATGGTCTTAAATAATCATATAAGGAGGATAGTATAAAAGATAGAATCAACAATATTGACCATGAAAGTAATATAGATAAATTCTTATCGTTGGATATATCAATGAATGACGATATAGAATTTATTACTTTTTCCGTAGCGTAAATTTGAAACGGCGAAAAGACTGAACTGGTAACTGCAATTAATAAATATAAAATTGCACTTGTAGGTGTATGCTTAAATACCAATTTTGTTGACATCTTAATATTTATCCACATATCTTTCACTTTGTATCTACCTCCTTTTTATTTTTCCTGAATATGTATAATCAATGGCATCAACAAATAAAACTTGATGCGGAATTTCAAAAGAAGCAAGATTTTCTTTGCAAATGCGGTAAAACAGTTAGTTCAATAAGATTGATTTACCGCAGCGTCTGACACCGGTAATGATTTTGACCAAATCCTTATGTCTATAGCGGATAAGTGTGTTGAGCAGGTTTTCTCTTTTAATAAACATGACAACCTCCTTAATACATTATATGCGCAAAACTTTTGTCTTTCAAAAGTTTTACGCATAATAGCATTAATTCTATTCCTATTATAGAAGTTTCAGCCATGCAAATTCTGTATAACAGCCTGATCTTTTCAAATTTCATACTTTGCGGAAGCTTTGAAACCCTTTTGGTTACTGCGTTTTTTCCTTTAGCATTATTATGACATACTCCACAGCAAATAGATCGTAAACGGTATCATCAATGGATGTCAGCATGTTGATGAAGCCTGCCGATGTTTTGATGTCCAAAACTCATTGATATATACAGGAATTGTTGTATCGCCGATGCTGAAACTCGATTTTACAGAATTAGATATGTAGTTAAAATCGTCAATTAATGATGGTTGATTATCAAGTATCACAATATAATAAGATCCTGCTGCAATTTGCGTTATGAATATACTACATAAATCAGATACAGTAAACAAGGCATGAGTTATGTATCATGCCTTGTTTGCTATTCTATACAATTGTTATTGTTATATCCTGCCTTATTTTGCAGGTGCATTAATTTTCTTCTGTGCTCTTTGATTGTTAGTATTAGCAGCCCTGTTTCTTTGTTTTGCATTAACAGCGGGTTTCTGCTGCGTGCATTTACCCATTTCACAATTTCCAGATTGTGTTCTGTTGGAATTTTGAGCCATGGCGCAATAACCATTACCGGTCTGCATTGGACACAATCCTGCTTTTGCTCTTTCGCAATTAGCAGCCATTGCACATTGCACCTGCCCCTGATTCCGCTGCTTGTTCATACTATCAGCGCTGCCTTCTTTGTTACATACGCCATTGCAGCTGCAGTCTGCTTTTTTGCCCTTATGACAGCTGCCGGCATTCGGGCAATTTGCACATCCATCGTTTACAGATTTGCGATTCTCATTCTGCATATGCTTTTGTGTCTGTACCTGCGCTCTGGTTTGCACCTGTTCTTGCTTTTGTATTTTGTTCTGGCTCGCTGTTATATCTGTAGCTGCATGGATGCCGATAACTATCAACCCTATTGCAATTGACGCTGCAAAAAGTGTTAGAAATCTTTTCATTGTTCCGCTCCTTTTATTTAGTTTTTCTGGCAACTAAATAATGTGATATACATTATTTGTTTCCCTTACATATAAGACGAAGCGCCTAAATACAGGTTCCAAGTAATTTTAAATAATATTTTATAGAAAAAATTGATGTTCAAGCTACTTATTGTTGTTTTGCTTTATTAATAACATCAAAGTATATGGGTCAACAAACTCTATGTTTTTCCCTTCGGGTGATGCTTTTACTCCGTCCATCAGCTTCTTATGATTAGTTGCGCTCCACAAAACAGTGCGAAACGCATGAAATGATGGTTTGGCGCCGCCGCTGACAGCGCCTGGCATTAACTTAATAGACTCTTCTAATGGCGGCAGATACCACGACATACTGACAAACGGCATATCTCTAAACATTCCCGGTTCACGAACCTGCTGAATGATAACACCATCCGGTGAAAACTTGCTGTATGCATACATTACTTCTGGTGGAGTAACGGTTACATCACCCTCAATTATAAATCCTGTTATAGTAATCCCCCAGTCTTTATAGAACTTTTCATTGTGCTTTACCCATTCATCCAATCCAGAAGGGAGCCCGGAATCCTTTCGGGGAGGAATAAGATGAGATGGCATTACATATCCTGCACCCGAATCACCGGATATTATTACATCGTTTGGAGTTCGTGTATCCATAACATATTTCAATCCAACTGGGAATCTCATTGCATGATTGGGATTGAATCCCCAGCCAAGCGGTATTGAGCCGCGCTCTTTATCATCCCATAGTTTTGGCAGATTCTGATACAGCCACGCAGCAGAATCATAGTCACCGGCATAAATGGTTACATAGGTTTTGGGCGAAACTTTACCATCTGCTGTTATATATCCTTTGCTCTTAAGACTATCTATAGTTGGTTTAGGATGTGGTGAGTAAGGCGTATCTACAGGGCAGTGCTGATAAACCGATGCATTTGCCATGGCGCTCAATCCTAGTGCATCTGCGTCCATAAATGCATTAAAGCATGATAATATCTCAGCATATCGCCACTCACCAGAAACTCCGCCGTGAGTTCCGCCTGCATTGCCATAGTTTGTATATTTGTATGCCCATGGAACGAATCCGCCTATATGCGTAAATCCCTTTCCATTACGGATATCATATGCAGATTTGAGAATAGCTGTAAGAGTTTTATAATCAGTTCCTATCGGTTGCGAACGATCATCAATAGGCGTTTCATCATCCCACGGATTAAGATCAAAGAAGAATGCCTTATTTGCAATAAAATAATCATGATTGCTGAGGGTGTTGTTTGGCATATATCCACCGGGAGTTTTCAGCCACCATGAATCAAGGTAATATCCCATCTTGAGAGGATTGCTCTTTCCTGTGTCCAAATACTTTTCTTTTGCCCAAATATATGCATCGCATTTTGCGCTTCCGGTAGATGGAGTTTTAGTTTCTGGAATTATACCTTTTCCAGTAAACATGCTGCTTCCGTCTTTATTTATAAGCCATTTTTTTACCTTGAATTTTGGCCCGTCGGGATCCAAGACAAGCTTATAGTAGAGTGAATCCTTATTTAAATCATATCTTACACATGCAAGATTTTCTGCACCTGCAACTGTTGATGCAACATTGGATGTTGAGGGTACGTTTTCATCATATACTACCAGGCCTTTAATGCTGCGCTTAAACTGCTTAACTAATGCATCAAAATCAGGCAGCGAAACAAGCTCATGCTCAGCAAGATAAGCTCCGTCTTTACGGATTATCTCAAGCCAATGATGATCAATTGTTTGAGGTTTCTCTCCCCCTACATAGAAAATGTATAATTTAGGCTCTTTTCGATTTACAATACCCTGCAGTGATGACACAAAATGCACATCATCCCATTTTTGCCTTAATTGGTTAGGGTCTGAGCCATCTAATTTAAATGTGTAAGTAAGATCAAACGTATAAAGCTTTTTGGCAGTCTCTCCTTTTGCTGCACAGCCAGTTATAAGAAAAACACTTGCAATTATTGCCAAAACACGATACATAACAAAACCTCCAGTAAAAATATCTATGCAAGCTGTTACTATATGCAGTTTAGCATTGAACTTTGATAATTGCAAGCAGCCAATCTGGTTTTGCATACAAATTTAACAATTATGCATAAATATCGTATTATATAATATCTGTACATATCGGAGTTAACCAAATTTGTTGAAATTATATAGAATTTTCATTATAGCCAGTGTTTTTATAGTCATTTGCAGTTCTGTCAATGCCGAAAAAGTAACGCATATAACAAAAACAACCTTGCAAAATGGAATGCAGCTGATAGTTCGCGAAGGTCATTCTATCAATCTTGCAGCAGTTGATATATGGATAAAAGCCGGTGTGGTTAATGAAACCCCAGAAACAAATGGGATTTCACACTTCATTGAGCATATGATTTTCAAAACCACCTCGAAATATGCATCAGGGCAGATTGACCGTGAAATAGAAGGCTTGGGAGCTGAGTTGAACGGTGGAACATCTAAGGATTGGGTGCATTTTTATACCACTGTAAATAGTGCATATCTTCCTTCTGTTATTGAAATACTATCTGACGCTATCATGGGCGCACAGTTTAAACCTGAAGATGTGGAAAAGGAACGGCAGATAATTCTAGATGAAATTGCAAGAGCGGAAAGCAATCCAATAAAGCAAACAATGAATCTATTTGCAAAACATTTTTATGGCTCTCACCCATACTCATTGGTTCCTGCCGGCACAAGAGAAGCTATCAGCTCCCTTACCCGCGATGAGCTGTATGCCTATTACAAAAAGATGTATACTCCATCCAACATATGCGTTGTGATTACAGGAGATGTTACCTTAGAAAAAGCAACTGAGATGGTTAAAAAATCATTTGAAGGATTCTCCAATGGATCTGATAATACAACTTCTGAATTGCCCGAACCATTAAAAATTCCAGATGAGCCATCAGCAGTAAAGTATCATCTTCCATACGATAAGGCACATGTAGTTCTTGGGTTTGCTGCAGCATCGGCATCAGAGCTAAAAGAATCTTGCATATTAGACACCCTGCTGATAATCCTTGGCGACACAAAGAGCGGACGTATTGCATCGGCTTTAAATGATGCAAAAATCAACTATACATACATCAGTACAGATTTTATTGACCAAAAATATACATCTGCATTTTCGGTGCATGTAGTTGTTGACCCAAAGGATACTGAAATAGCTTCATCAATAATCCTAACACAATTATTGCTATTATCATATGAACCGGTAAGCAGCAATGAGCTTCTGCATGCTAAAAGAATTGTTGAAGGGCAGCATCTATTCATGCAGGAAACATTTGCCGGTCAGGCACGCCTTTTAGGGATGTATAATGCGATAGGTTCATGGGATTATTCATTGAAATACGGTCCAACAGTGCAGAAATTAAATGCTGCTGACATTACAAAAACCGCCATTAAATATTTTTCAAAAAACAATTACACTTTACTTGTTATATCTCCAGAGAAAGCAGCAAAATGATGAAAAAAGTTTTTATAATTGCTGTTATTTTTGCAACGTTAATAATTTCACCTGCCATAGCCAAATATGAAACAGGCGGAGTTATTAAGAACATAATGAGCAATGGAATTACACTTCTAATCTACCCAGAGCCGGATGCAAACGTTGTAGCCATTGAGGTATTTGTACGTGTTGGCGCTAAGGATGAAGCAGCTTCTATTGCAGGAATCGGTCATCTTTTGTCAGGCTCCATTCTATCCGGCACTGAAGGCAGAGCGCCAAGCAAATTATCAAAGCTCCTCGCAGAAGTTGGCGGAAATTTCACCGCAGTATGGCAATGGAATTATATGGAAATACGCGCAATTACCATACCTTCTATGTGGGATGAAACATACAGCCTTCTTGCTGATTCTATCAAACAGTCTATTCTTGATCAGCGCGCCATTGATTATTCCCGAGAAACTGTTTCTAAACAGGTAATACAACAAGAAACCGACTTGTATAATTCGGCTTATACAGCTCTGCGACGGATAATTTATAAGGGAACGCCTTATGACCGGCCATACTTAGGCGAATTATCTGCTGTCAAAGGGATAACTCAAACACGTTTAAAAGAGTTTTATACAAAAAACTTTACTGCAGACAGAATAGTTATATCTATTGCCGGAAATGTAGATCCTTTGCAGGTACAGAACCGCACGGAAATTCGATTTGGCAATATGAAGCCCGGCAGAAGATACTCTGAACAAAAAGAGCTAAAAAGCTCGTTTGGTGATGCATTTATTGAAAAAAGCGGTGCATCAACCTATGTGCTTATGGGATTTCCTGCCCCAGCGGTAGAAAGTCCTGAATATCCCGCTATGTGTGTAGCAAATGTTATACTTGGCGGATATAAGAGCTCACTTCTTTTTAGTAAATTCAGAGATGAAATGGGCTTGGGATATGAAGTGGGCAGCGTTTATCCACCATTAAACAATATGGGGCATATAGCTGCATATATAGGATTAGATACAAATCGTGCGGATGATGAAACAATAGAGCTGGTTAAAAAAACTATGGCGGAGCAATTTGATATAATCAAAAACGGAAGCTTTAAAGAGGAAGATGTGGAAAGAGCAAAGCGTTTTTTGATTGGCAGCCATGCTCTTAAGCATGAACGAACCAGCGACAGAGCATTCAATCTTGGGTGGCATGAAGTTATAGGGCTTGGATATCAATTTGATTTTCTATATGACGATAAGATTAATGCAGTTAAGTTTGAAGATATAAAAAATGCAGGTGTAAAATATTTTACAAACCCATCATTTGTAGTTGTGAAAGGAAAGAATTGAAATTGTCAGCTGAATAACAAAAATCTATTCGGCTTATACTACTTATACTAATAGTAATGAACAGTCAAAAAAGCCACACAAATTTTGAACTAATCAAGAAAAGCTCGCAAACTGCTGCCAGATTAGGGAAGCTTTATACCCCCCATGCCGTGATAGAAACGCCTGTATTCATGCCGGTAGGAACACAAGCAACTATAAAGGCAATGAATCAGGATGAATTGCGGGATATGGGGTTTAAGATAATCCTTGGCAACACATACCACTTATATCTGCGTCCCGGGCATGAGCTGATATCTCGCATAGGCGGATTGCATAATTTTATGAACTGGAATGATGCCATCCTCACTGACAGCGGTGGTTTTCAGGTGTTTAGCTTAAGCGATTTACGGCACATTAACACAGCAGGAGTGATGTTTAAATCCTACATCGACGGTTCATCACACGAATTCAATCCTGAACGGGTAATAGAAATCCAAGAGGCAATTGGCGCTGATATCATTATGGCATTTGATGAGTGTACGCCATACCCATCTACATGGGAATATACACGCGAGGCAGCAGTAAGAACTCACCAATGGGCTGAAAGATGCAAGGCTGCGCACAGCAGACCAGATCAGTATCTGTTTGGCATAGTTCAAGGTGGATTATACAAAGATTTGCGCGAGTGGAGTGCGGAATTCATAAATGCGTTGGATTTTCCGGGCAATGCAATCGGCGGTGTATCTGTAGGTGAGCCAAAAGAAGAGATGCATAATGTAGTTGAGTGGACCGCTCATCTGCTTGATGAAAATAAGCCTCGATATTTGATGGGAGTTGGAACGCCATTAGATATAATAAATTTTGTTATGCAGGGCATAGATATGTTTGACTGCGTGCTTCCAACCAGACTCGGAAGGAATGGGTCTATGTATACCACATATGGCCGCATTAATATAAAGAATGCCCGATTTGCAGATGATTTCACGCCCTTAGATCCGGAATGCGATTGCTATACATGCAGGAACCATACAAGGGCTTATATTCGTCATTTATACAAGAGCGGCGAAATATTGGCAGCAAGGTTAGCTACATATCACAATCTGTATTTTTACAAGCGGGTGATAGAAGGAATACGCAAGGCAATAGCTGAAGATAGATTAGTTGAATTTCGAAATGAATTCATGGCAAAATATGGCAAAGATGATTGATAACATACAGTATTGGAGAATAAAATGTGCGCTTTGACATTGCGTGATATTAAACACGACGAGAGAGTTCGTGTATATTTAGAGAAGGCAAATGAAGCAATGGCGGCTATAGGTTATACAGAGCATGGACTCAGACATGCCGGAATTGTTGCAGGAATGGCGCAGTCTATACCGCGTCAATTGGGATACCCGTCACGAGATGTTGAGGTAGCCGGAATTGCAGGATATCTGCATGATATAGGCAATGTAGTAAACCGAGACATACATACGGAAACCGGCGCAGTGCTTGCTCATCATTTGCTTGTATCTATGGGGATGGACATTTCTGAGGTTGCAACTGTGATAGGAGCGATAGGAAATCATGAGGAGGACAACGGTTATCCTATAAACCCCATTACCTCTGCGGTGATAATAGCAGATAAATCGGATGCGCATTTTTCACGGGTTCAGAATAAGAACAGGACAAGCTTTGATATACATGACAGAGTAAATTTCGCTGTGCAAAAATCATATTTGAGGGTGGATGCAGCAGCAAAAATCATAAGTCTTGAGCTGACGATTGACACGGAATTTGCCACAGTTATGGAGTATTTTGAGATATTCCTTCAGAGAATGCTTATGTGTCGGAAGGCAGCCGGAGTGCTTGACTGCGAGTTTAAATTGATAATAAACGGCTCAGAAATATGAGAATGGAGCAAATTACAGTGCTTGCAGTTTTACGCTTGAGGCAAACTTCAAATAATTCCAAAGAACAAATACGCCAATTCCCCAATTGCAGATATATCGCTTATTAGCAGCTTTAAATGCTTTGTTCCAGCAATTCATTCAGCATTGCTCTTTTGATTGCATTGGATGCCGACTTTGTAAGCTCTTCAACCGACATGCCGGCCAGCTCTGCATCAGACTCTGTTGGGGTGATGATAGTCTTGCCCATAATCACAACGCTCGTGTTATTA